>CALDJV010000448.1 GCA_937899305.1 uncultured Cytophagaceae bacterium | reverse complement strand
GCGGATGGTTTTGATGCTTTTGAGTCGGTTCGGGTATCAGAGACGGATCAAATCGATGGCAAAGTAGTCCACGACGAGCAGGTTGCGGATGGTTTTGATGCTTTTGAGTCGGTTCGGGTATCGGAAACCGATCAAATCGACGGCAAAGTAGTCCACGACGAACAAGTAGCAGATGGTTTTGATGCTTTTGAAGCAGTTCGAGTATCGGAAACGGATCAAATCGACGGCAAAGTGGTCCACGATGAACAAGTAGCAGATGGTTTTGATGCTTTCGAGGCGGTTCGCGACTGGGAAACGGAGCAACTTGCCCAAAACCAAAAAGTAGAAGATGCACTTCCCTCAGTAGACAATAAGGTACCTGAGCAGAGTTCAGTTCCAGTGGCCAAAGAGGATGAAAATATGAATGAGGGGATTGCAATGGACCTTTTCAATGAAGGACGTACCGATGAGGCCATCACAATGTACCTGCAATTGATTGCAAAGTACCCTGAAAAAAAGGAATATTATGAAGGACAGTTGGCCATCATTGCCGATGATGTGGATTTGTCAACTGTTACCACTGATGCATTGGATTCCACGGTTGATAAAAACAATCTTGAGCCTGAATCACCTACCCAAGAAAATGTTCCTTCTACTTCGATAGAGGAAAAAAGAATGGAGTCTAATACCTTAGATGATGTCAAGCCTCCGGTTAAAAAAGAAAGAAACAGTCAAAAAGAAATTGAAAGTTCAGAACCAGAACCAACTACTGATTTCTTTCAGTCTATAGATACTGATGCCTACCTTGAGCCAGAAACAACCCCCAAAGTGGAAGAAAAACCACTTGATAACCAATCAATTGAACATACTCCCAAAATTGAGAAAGCACCAGAAATGGTAGAAGCTGAAGAAAGCAAAGTGAGCGAAAGTGCAGCTATTTTTCTCTTTAATCAAGGAAGAAACGAAGAAGCCATTGATATTTATCGTCAATTGATGGCGCAACAACCAGCAAGAAACGATTACTTTTTGGCCCAGATTAGTATTCTACAAAATGAACCTTTCATTGCCGAGCAAGTAACAAGCCGCCCCGAACCGACTCCCCCTGGTGAGATGAATAAAGACACTGAGGAAGCCGATGGTGAAGACGAAGACTTTGTAAGCGAAAGCACTGCGCTTATTTTATTTAACCAAGGCAAGGTGGACGAAGCCATTCAGGTATTTGAGCGACTCAAAGAACAGTATCCCGAAAAAGCCGCTCATTTTGATTCTCAGATTGATATTTTAAGGAGTTGATGTTCACAAAATGTAGCTCAACAACGAGGGTTGCTGATTGAGCAACATATAATGGATTTGGTGATGATCCAGGCGATGAATCAAGGCTTGGTAATCACTGGGGTGTTGCAACTCGATGCCCACCACTGCCATTCCTTTTTCTTTGTTGTGTTTCTTGATGTACTCGAAATGAGTGATATCATCATGGTGACCCAGTGCATTGAGTAAAAACTCTCGCAAGGCACCTGACCTTTGCGGAAAATCTATCAAAAAATAATGCTTCAAGCCTTCATACAGCAATGATTTTTCTTTGATTTCTTCCATACGGGTAATGTCATTGTTGCTACCACTGACGACACATACCACCGTTTTACCTTTGATTTCTTGTTTGATTTGCTCCAAACTGGCAATGGTAAGGGCGCCGGCCGGCTCTACCACAATGGCTTGTTCGTTGTACAGTTTTAAAATAGTGGAACATACCTGACCTTCTTCAACTGTCTCTACCTTGTCCAATACCTGTTGACAAATCTGAAAAGTGAGATCACCCACCCTTTTCACCGCTGCCCCATCGACAAATTTATCGATCTTGGGTAAAGTGATTGGCGTTTGTTGCTCCAAAGACTGTTGCATAGAGGGAGCTCCTTTGGGTTCTACTCCTATTAGCTTTACTGAGGGCTGGCAGGCGGTAAGATAGCTACCTACCCCCGAAGCCAAACCACCTCCACCTACAGGTACCAATATATAATCAGGAATTTCTGGAATATCAGCCAAAATTTCCATCCCTACTGTACCTTGCCCTGCAATTACTTGTGGATCATCGAATGGGTGGATAAAAATTTGTTGGTGGTGTTGGCAAAATAGGCGCGCTTCTGCTGAGGCATCATCAAAAGTATCGCCAGTTAAACGAATATCTACCCATTCCTTCCCAAAAAAACGAACTTGATCTACTTTCTGCCGTGGGGTAGGAGAAGGCATATAAATGGTCCCTTTTACATGGAGTTTTTGGCAAGCATAAGCTACTCCTTGGGCATGGTTGCCAGCACTGGCACATACAATACCTCGGGAGCGTTCTTCGTCAGTAAGCTGATTGATTTTATAATAAGCTCCTCTGATTTTGTAGGAACGTACATTTTGCAAATCTTCTCGTTTGAGATAGATTTTTGCTTGGTACTTTTCCGATAACAAGGCGTTCAACATGAGCGGAGTATGGTGAACCACATCTTTCAATACTTGATAAGCGTCTTGTATGGTTTCGAGCGAAACTGTCGAGTCAGTCGGTTTTTCGAGTGCTGTTTTCATTTTTCATTCGCTAGGATTATAGGATGCATTCTCATAGGTGAAGCAACGCCAAATTTGATTTAAGAAAAAATGATTTTATCGGAATTTATACCTGGCCGATTTTCAAAACCTGCCAGGTATTTTGTTATATATAAAATATAATTTGGCTTGAAATATACAATGAGATGCCCCCAAACTGATCGATTGTAATATCAGACCTCTTGAGGAAGTACTTGATTTTCAGGACGTAGTTTTCTAACCATGGCGCCAGTTTTCCACATTTCGGATTTATGAATCACACTGAGTTCTTCCTCTAGTTTTTCACGATAATCAGGTTGACTATTGGCTTCAATGGTGATTTTGGCTTCTTGACCCGATGCCACACTTTGATAGAGTGCTTCAAAAACTGGAGCCACCGCTACCTTAAATTTATCTTTCCAATCCAAAGCCCCCCTTTGAGCCGTGGTAGAGCAATTGGCGTACATCCAATCCATGCCATTTTCGGCCACCAAGCGAATCAAGCTTTGAGTGAGTTCCTCAACGGTTTCGTTAAATGCTTCTGAAGGAGAGTGCCCTTTTTGGCGTAATAACTCATATTGGGCTTCCATGACACCTGCCAGCGCCCCCATCAGCACCCCACGTTCTCCGGTAAGGTCACTATAGACTTCTTTCTCAAAGGTGGTTTCAAACAAATACCCCGAGCCAATACCAATCCCCAAAGCGACGACTTTGTCCTCGGCTTGCCCAGTAGCATTTTGGTAGATGGCATAACTTGAGTTGAGCCCTTTGCCTTCTACAAACATCCGTCGCAAACTGGTACCCGACCCTTTGGGAGCTACCAATACCACATCTATGTCTTCAGGAGGGATAATGCCGGTTTGTTCGTGGTAGGTGACTCCAAAACCATGGGAAAAATAGAGCATTTTGCCCGTTGTCAAGTGTTTTTTGACGGTAGGCCACAGGGCAATCTGACCCGCATCAGACAACAAGTATTGAATGACCGTACCTTTGGCCAAGGCTGCTTCTATGGAAAATAAGTTGACGCCTTCCTCCCAGCCGTCGGCCAGGGCTTTTTCATACGACTTAGAAGGCTTGCGTTGTCCTACAATGACATTGAAGCCATTGTCTCTTAGATTGAGGGCTTGCCCTGGACCTTGTACCCCATAACCAATGATGGCAATGGTTTCATCTTTGAGGGTATCTAATGCTTTTGATAAAGGAAATTCTTCACGAGTAGCTACATTTTCGGCTACTCCTCCAAAATTGATTGTTGCCATAGTTTTGGGCTTATTTGAGTTTAAAAATTATTTGTGTATTGTGTTGATTTAGATTTTTAGTTTTTAGTCCACAGTCGACGGTCCATAGTCCACGGTCGACTAAGGGATAAGAAAATAATTACTTTCCCATTTCAGAACTTTGGCACAGTC
>CALDJV010000447.1 GCA_937899305.1 uncultured Cytophagaceae bacterium | reverse complement strand
CCCGGCAAACGGTACATTTTTCAGGTGCAGGCCCGCGACAAAGACGGCCGAGACCTCTACGAAAACCAAGGATTCAGCGAAGCGGTGGTGTTTCAGTACGGTGAGGAATGCGTACCTCCCACCGGCATCAAGGCCGAATCGCCCGATATGGAAAGCATCAAACTGAGCTGGTCGAGCGTACCTGGTACCCACACCGGATACCGAATCCGCTTCCGCCCAGTGGGCAGCAACGAAGACGATTGGCGACTGATCAAGGTGCAGTACAACAACTTTACCATCCGTCGCCTGCAACCCGACCAGGAATACGAATACCAAGTAAGCAGTGTTTGTGGCGCGCTGGAGGGTACCCAAGCGGCCCAAGGGACGGTGAAAACCAAGGCTCCGAATCCCCAGAATTTTCAGTGCGGAGCCCCTCAAGCTCAGTACGATTTTTCGGATGAAACCCCGCTGGACATCCTCAAAAAAGGCGATACGGTGAAAGCGGGAGGCTACCGGGTCATCATCCGACGGGCCACCGGGGGCAACGGTCAGTTTTCGGGCATAGGAATCGCCGAGGTGCCGCTGGGCAACCACAAGATGAAGCTCAAAATGGGGTTTCGCAATATTTACATCAATCGCAAATACCGCATGCTGCGGGGGCGCATCTACGCGGCCCGCAGCAAACGAAAAGCGATGGCGTTTGCTACCAAGCTCCCAGTGGAGGCTTGGCGGGTAGGGCAAAATGGCCAAGTAGAAATCCAAACCAATGGCAGCTGGAAACGCTTGCCCATCGATGGCCGACAGGATTATATGTTGGTGAATGCCCAAACTGGGAAAAAACGGTTTGTAGATCGCAATGGTCACGTTTTTATCCCCCTCGAGGAGCGAGACTTCTCGAACCTCAATACCGAAGAAACCATTGCTGCGGCCAAGAAACTCATCGAGGAAGCCGACGAGGCCATCGAGGATGGGCGCTACGGGGATGCCCTGGAACTGGCCGCCAAGGCGGAGGAGTTGTATCGTAGCGTGAAGGAGAAAGTGAAGCAGGTGGTGGGGTTTGGGAAGATATTGGTGAAAATCCTCAAACAGGTATCCGAGGATAAAGCAAAACTTGTGACCCAGCAATACGATTCTGTCTCCACCCTCAATGCCCAAGTAATTCAATCGGGTAAAATCATCAACCAAAAAATAGAAAATGTAAACTTGGCAGACACTACTCAAGGCATATTGATTTACGCAGAAATAAGCCAGGATACACTCACCTCTTCGCAACAATCAGGTTTGCAAAGTATGGTAGACAATGACCCCGCCTGGAAAAAATATGTGGATGATTGGAAACGAAAAAACTCGGCTTTCCAACGATTTGGCAAGGCCTTGTTGGTTCATTTCTTATTGGTGCATTACCAACAAAACGATGCAGTGCAACAACTGGAACAGTACATCCGGGACAACATCGCCAAGCTTTACAATCAATATGTTTCCCTCAAGGAGCAAAACCTGGGTGAGGATGAAATTGTAACCAGAATGACCGAAGATGTCGCCCAAGCGGTCGTATCCTACATTAATCAATTAATTGAAAACCGATAACAAGTGATTCGTATGATCCTCAAAAGAATAAGCCTTCATATCTCCCTATTCCTCCTTTGGGCGGGTGTTTTATGTCTAAGCAACCTCACTTATGCCAATAAGAAAGATTCGTTGTTTCAACTGCGGGTAAAACGAGGGGTAAGTCAGTTTGAGCAATTGATCGCGCAAAACAAACGAAATACCCAGTTGGGACAGGGGTATCGGAATCGCTATGTTTTTGGAGATTATGTAGAGCTCATTGGCCGGAAAAACCTACTGGCGACAGCTTATGGCATATTTACCCAAGCCGATATTGACACGGTAAACGCCCAGCTGAACCGTTTCAATCAGGCCCAAAACGAGGTGGTTTTTTATGTTTACCTGACTGGTTTTAAAGTACCCCTCGATAGCAAAGTAAATATCATCAATATAGATAGTTACGGCAAGTACCAAGGGGATTACAAAAAATTATACGCGGACCTGAACAAAAAGTCCCGCATTACTCTCCAAGAGGCCAAGGAGTATGAAGGCACACTTTTGAAGGCGATTTTTGGCAAGGGCTCCAAAAAAACGACACACCCAGAAAAAGTTGCGATGTATGGTCAAACCATATTTTTGAGTCCTACTGATGATGGCCGAGGACAATTGACTTACCAAACCCGTAAATTCACCGGATTGATACTCAGCCGAAAAGTAGCGGCCAAGTTTCGGGAAGTCTACCAAGATTTTGAAGCCCGTTGGCGCCGCAAGCCCAGAAGGTCCAAAGAATCGGCTCCGGCTTATTTTTTACGAGTCCAAGTACAGTCGGCCATCGAGGCCTTTGAAGAACAGCAAGTAGCTCCTCTGCCTCAAAACGAAGCTCGGGTGGCCTACCGGGCGATGCGTCGGGCCTTTGCCTATTTCTTTGGCAGTACCCAGGGGATAGAAGCGAATCGCAACCTGCTGAATGCGCAAAACCTGGGTGAAGTGAATGCCCTGATTACAAAGCAACCCTGGAGTCAGACTGCTTCGGCGGCCTTTAGCTTTCAGGACGAAAAGGATGGCATCGCTGGGGTGCAGGATTTTTGGAAAAAGGCCAGCCCCGCACTTCGGCAAGACTTTAAAGATGGATTGCAATGCATTACCAAAATAGACGAAGTGACCCGAAGCTGCGCCCGGGATGTATTGAAAATATACCTCAAGGGTTTGTTTAAAAGCTTGCCCGCTGATTTTCCTACGACCTATGCCGGGCTAAAAACCTACAAGTCACAGGTATTTGGAGCCCCCCGGTACCGCATCGCCTTTGATTTGATCCGGTCTATCTTCCCCGAACAACTTGATAATGCCATTCAGGTGACCAAATCGCTCTCCCGACTTATTGGGGGCATTGTGAGTTTGGTGACCTTAGACGAATTAAGCGGAGCCTACGCCAATCAGGAAACTTGGGCCTTGAACATGACCAAAGCCTCGGTGTCACAATTGGGAGCAGGGTTGGGAGCAGTGGCCCCCGCAGTGGGAAAAGCCTTGAGCACCATTGGCATCCTGGTGGTCAAGGTGGTGATTGTAGCCGTAGCGGTGTATGTGGCGTATCGGGCGCTGAAATTGATGTGGAAGTTGGCGGTGTGGGTGGCCTATAAAATTAGAGACTACTTCACCAAAGAAAAGCCTGATGAGGAAGAGTCAAAAGAGTGTGAGGACTGGAACGCCAGTAATGCTATGATAGTGTATGATATCCTAGAAAAAGCCATTCAGTATTTTTTTGAGGACAAGGACAAAGGAAAGCCCTGGCAATACGCTATCAAGACAATCAGACGAAGACATGGGGCAAAAGTATTATTACAAAATAAATCTAACCCAACTGTAAAAGCCTTTTTAGCAGTGGCCTGTTGTGCCCTGCAAAATCAGTCAAATGTAACCGAGCAATGTGCGCTGGATATTCTCAAGGCGTACTTGGGCAATCGGATTTTTAATCTCGATGTTCAGAACAAAAAAGCTGAAGCCTATGCTACTTTACAAGATTATTACAAAAGACATGAACTGTTTTTTTTATGGCAAATAGATCGTATTTTAATTGGGAATTTGGAAGCAGTGGATCACACACGTTATTTGATTCCTGAAATAGAGTTAACTTTGAAACATAAAATAACTGATAAGTTGATACTAAAGGATTTATTAATCCCTGCAGATAAAATTAATAAAATGACTGAGATGCATGACTATATTATACAAGCAAATAAAGATCTCAGGCATAGGTATCGTGAAAACCCTTACAAATACTCTCTTGATAATTGTACTCATTGTACAATTGCTTTTAATACCTATTTGAATGGGATAAAAAGTTATCCTACTCGTGTCTTATGGCCTCTGTCTTTAACTCGTTTTTTTTGAAACCATACAGAAATAAAAAAAGAAACTCGCTTAAAATTTAGGATA
>CALDJV010000446.1 GCA_937899305.1 uncultured Cytophagaceae bacterium | reverse complement strand
AGCAACCAGATATTACACCAAATTTGGATTACTTTATTTTTTCCGTTTTACTTATAAAAACAATCAAACAAAACTTACTAAAATGAAATTCCCTCTTTTACTCTTGGTTTGCCTGGCTTTACTGATGGCCCAATGTGGCAGCAAAAACGAAGACCCCGATGCCGATAAGCTGAAACAAGAGATTACCCGCTTGAAAAAAGCATTGAGCAAAAAGAACAACCTTTATCTGGACCTGGACGGCACTATGCGGGAAGCCGATAAGAACCTATCGAGTATCCGTACCCAAAAAGCCGAGATAGATTCTATCTTGCAACTCCCTGGGGCATTGAACAATAAGAAACTCTTGCTAGAAAAAGTAGAAGCGATGAAAGCATATGCGGCAGAGAGCCGTAAAAGCATTGAAAAACTGGAAAAGCAGTTGGCCAAAGCCAAAGGGCAAAATGTAGTAGGCTTGAAACGCATCATCAGACAATTGAGGGCTGATTTGGACGAAAAGGAGGTGACCATTGCTGACTTGAAGGGGCAGGTTCAGAACTTAGCCAGAAACCTTGCCGTGATGCAAACCAATCTCAAAAAAGAAAGGCAAGCCAAGGAAAAAGCCCAGCAGGGACTGAGCATTGCCCAAAAAGACCGGGCAAAAATTCTGAGCGAAAAGGAAAAGAAAGAAAGGGCATTTGAAAAGTACAAAAACAACCCCATCGTAAGAAATGTAGATGTTTTTGCAGATCGTAACCCAGATAGAACCAGGTCCATTTCGAGAAGGTCGGTCAAGCAATTGACTGTAAAATTCAATGTCCCCATCAATCGTTATTTAGAAAAAGGCAAGCGGTATAGTTTGTATATTGATTTGATTTTACCGAATGGCAAAATTTTTCGTCCTGCCCGACTGAGGTCCGCCAATGGCAATACTTATAGACACACTGCCAAGGCAGATTTTACTTACAACGAAATGGAAAACCAACCCGTAGAGATCTCTTTTGATGTAAGTAGAAAAGGGCTCCGTCGCAATATCCAAAGGGGCATTCATAGGGTACAGTTTTTCCTGGATGGTGCACCACTCAACGGGAGAAAGATCATCAAAGGCAAAAACGCCACCATTAGCTTTGGGAATTGAAAGTTGCTGTAGGCATAATTGAACGATAAAAAGTATATGAAGATTTAAATAAACATCCAGTGTTCAACATTTTACTCATGCGAACCCAAATAATTGATGTTATACTCTTACTAAAAAAAATATTCCTTGTCTACGTCCATTGGTTGGTTTTGCTCATTGTTTTTGTTAACTTGATAGGGAAGTCACTATCACTTCAAACATTCTTTAGAGATTGAGGTAATAGTGCATTGGGGATGAAGTAAATACTGTCTGTATTCGCGGGTATTTGTTCGGTTGACGCACTCAAAAATTAATACCGCAGGGAACTTCGCATAGCCTAAGCTCCTTACCAGATAATTTTTTTGAAGTAAAGTCAAAGGGTCAAAAGCCGGTTCGGTAAGGAACTTGATAATGCGGCAGGAACTTCGTTCTCGATGTACTAGATTAATTACGAACACTTAATCATCCCTACTATGCATCAAATAACATCATCAACTCCGCATGAAAATGCGTCCCAAGAGGCAAACATTGTTCAGAAAAAAAACAATGGCACTTACCAATCGCTGCAAGGCAAAAAAGCGCCTATCCAAGCCAAGCAACGCCTTGTGCAACGAAAGCAAAAACCAAAACCACACAAAGCCAAGCAACGCCCTGTGCAACGGAAGCAAGCTTATCAACCACATCAGGCAAAACAGCAACCTGTGCAACGCAACGCCCAACCTAAGCCTGACAATGACCTAAAAACCCAAATGGGCAATCAATACGGGGTAAATCTTTCTGGATTTAAAGAACATCAAAACTCCTCTTTTCCGGGTAGTGTGGGAGCAGTAGCTACCATCCAAGGTAAAGATATTCACTATGCCCCTGGGCAATATACTACCCAAAATCGCAAGCATGAGCTGGGTCATGCCATCGATAATACGGTCAATGGTACTCCCAAAGGTGACAAGGTGGTGAATGGACAGACCATAGACACGACCCGGGAAAAAGCCGCAGATAAAATAGCCGAAACGCCCATACAACGTAAAGAAACTGCCTCTCTGGCACACCCCACCCAGACAAAGGATACGGTGATACAACGCCAGGTAAAATGGGACAAACCAAGTGATGATCTGCGAGATATAGGAGATGAAGATGGTTTTGGAAAAGCGAAAAAACTAGTAGATATTTTTAAGGACGATCCTGCTGTAGTACTCATCAGTACCAAATCATCTAAAAACAATGCCATCAAGGACATCAAAGACACCATACTGGATGCAAATGTTGATACTGACGGGTTGTTAAGTCGATTTTTAGACGAGGTGATTACTTACGGTAATGCACTGGGACCAGATACAGTTTATGGGGGGCTAGATAACTATGATGAAATGAGGGCTGGGCTTGGAGTGGAATGCCTTAAAGCGATTTATGGAAACTTTGATGAACTATTTGAAAATGAAATAGAGCGTAATGGGGATTTTACAGATTGGGGGGTATGGAGTGGAACAGTTTCAGACTATATGGATATTAATGTAGCTGACTTTCTCAATATTGAGCAACATGAAGATCAAGAGACGAGAGATATTGTAGGACCAAAACTACGGGCTTGGCTGAATGAAAAATTATTGGATGGAGCCGATGACAAGGAAAGTGTGACGGACTTTGTAGACTTTGCCGCCAGTGTGGACGATACATTTGGCAAATGGCTGATAGAAGTACTTGCCAATAATATTGCCCATCATTGGATTACCAACTATCAACAGTTTATAGCAGCCACGCCTGATCATGCCCAGTTAAAGGCAGACATCATAGCCAACCTCATTACACGTTTTACCCTGAGTACTACTTACAATACCGCTTGGGGACCTGGAGCAGAGTTTTTGGTAGATGCACCAGGGGGCAAACAAACTCAGTATGACCAAAAAGCTTGTGTGCATACCCACTACGATAATACCAACAACTTGACAATGGCCCACGCAAAGCTTTGGCATAAAAGGAAGCAAACAGGAGGAACACTCCAAATCATTCCTTTAGGAAACATTTCCGGCATTGCCTTGGCAGGTGCCGCCAATGGAGCTACCCAGGTAGGACATCCTTATAATCAATTGTAGTAGCCAAGAAAGTGGATCGTTTTTTACCATTATGAAGGCCCGTATTCGCAATCATTGGCCGATTTAGAATAAGTTGGCTCCATACAGCAAACGGAGTGCATTATTTGGTTGTACCACACTGGCGCGCCTGTGCCCATGTATGATGATCAAAGGCACTCTATCAATTTGCTGTTTATACTTACAGACAGATTTGCTTCCCTCTCCTTGGTCTTAACTATCACGAGGAGACCAAAGCCACCACACTCCTGAAAAAAATTAGTACACTTTTGTCCATTAGCCCCATTAAAAATTGGTATACTACAATAGATGGGAACATCACCCACATCGGAACACCTGTATTTTCAAAACATTTAGAAATGAGAAAACTGTTTATTGTAATTATCACCGCTTTTTATAGCATTACCCTCCAGGCGCAACCCGATTTGATTCCCTACCGAAAGGGAGACAAATGGGGATATAGCAACCGGGATGAAAAACTCCTCATGAAACCGCGTTATGAAGAAGCTTCGTTGTTTTTTAATAATCAAAAAATAGCTATAGTCAAGAAAAACGGCAAACTGGGGATCATCAATCGTACCTTCAAAGAAATTGTAAAGCCTAAGTATCAATCTATAGAAAAAGTGTTGAGTACACTCCATTCCCTAAAAGCAAAAAAAGGGAATCGCTGGGCCCTCATCAATCCCCAAGGGTACTTGGTGACCCGCCCCAAATATAATGGCATTGTCAAGGCTTTTTTTGGTAAGTACATTTTAGTAGAAAAACACAAAAAAAAGGAACGCTT
>CALDJV010000445.1 GCA_937899305.1 uncultured Cytophagaceae bacterium | reverse complement strand
GACTGTGCCAAAGTTCTGAAATGGGAAAGTAATTATTTTCTTATCCCTTAGTAACGATAAAACAACGATGCGTAGTTATACTAAATGCAGATTTACACTTATTTGGATCTGCGATGAACCGAACGCACTAGATTACACATAAAAACCGTATTTACTTAGGAACAAGCAGCAAAACCAAATACTCATGCAATTACATCAAATCGATTTTGCCGATACCAAACTATTTTCCCAAACTTTTACAGATTATATTACCGAAAAAGAGACCCTCAAAGCATTTTATCATCAAGCCCCTTCTATTGATAACTTTGCCCAACAAATTGCCCTCAAAAAAACATTCCCTCAGGCCAAAAGAGCAGTTTTGCATCGAGTATTGAAAACCCAATACCACGCAATTGATAACGCACCTTTGGCCCAGATTGATGCATTGTTGGACGAAAAGACCTTTACTGTTACCACTGGCCACCAGCTCAATCTGTTTACTGGTCCTTTGTATTTTTTGTACAAAATCGCGGCCGCCATCAATACTGCCAAGGCACTCAAAGAAAAATACCCCACTTATCATTTTGTTCCGGTATACTGGATGGCCACTGAAGACCATGATTTTGAAGAAATCAATCATTTTCATTTGTTTGGCAAGACCCATCAATGGGAAACCGCCCAAAGTGGAGCAGTAGGTAGGTTTTCGTTAGAAGGATTGTCTTCAGTTTTTGACGAAGTCAACGAAGCCCCTGAAGTGTTTAGAAAAGCCTATTTAGAGCAGGGATCGTTGGCCGATGCTACCCGATATTTGGTACATCACTTGTTTGCCGATACAGGATTGGTGGTATTGGATGCCGACCACGCTGATCTCAAAAAACTGTATGAGGAAATCGTCAAAGCAGAGGTATTGCGTCCAGCATCTTTTGATATTGTGTCTAAAACCAACGAACAGTTAAACGAACTGCATTACAAAACCCAAGTGACTCCTCGGGAAATCAATTATTTTTATCTGGAAGAGGGTACCCGTAAACGCATTATCCATCAGAACAATTGTTTTGAAGTACTTGATACTGACTTAAAGTTTTCAGCTCAGGCAATGGCCCAAATGATCGAGGAACATCCAGAACGGTTGAGCCCCAATGTGATCTTGAGGCCTTTGTATCAGGAGTGCATTTTGCCCAACTTGAGTTACATAGGTGGACCCAGTGAATTGGTCTACTGGTTACAGCTCAAAGGAGTATTTGAGCATTACCAGGTGCCTTTTCCTTTGCTTCAGCCGCGTAACTTTGTGCTTTTTGTGAACAAACCAAATGCGAAAAAAATAAACAAGTTACAGCTGGCCATTCCCGATTTATTTTTGGATGAGGTGACCCTGCGCAAAAATTTTGTGTTAGAAAACTCAGAAAACGAAATCACCTTGGAGCAGGAGACCGAAGGGGTCAATCAACTATTTGAGCGCTTGGTTCAAAAAAGCCAAGAAGTAGATAAATCACTGGAAGGTTTTATTAAATCGGAACAACAAAAGGCCTTGAAGTCATTGGGTAACATTGAGAAAAGATTGAAAAAATCGGAAGAACGCAAAATGGAAACTGAGGTCAATCAACTGATCAAATTAAAGGAAAAGTTGTTTCCAAACGGGGCCCCACAAGAACGATATGAGAATTTATTGAACTTTTATATTAATAACCCTGCTTTTATTCATCAGATTTTAGACAAACTAAAGCCGTTTGATTTTCGTATGAATGTTTTAATAGAAGGGGAGTGAGCACGCGCGTCTCACTTTTTCAACTATTTAAATTCTAACGTTTGATCTAAAAACTCTTGAAACTACTATAAATTTATTCAACCAAGTAAAATTTTTTATAGTAGAATGAGTTATAAAATAAAATCTCGTGAAGGTTTACTTTTAACCTTTAAAAAAACCACAGGATATGGAGGTTTTTCAAAAAATATCATACATTTGTATGCAAAGTTTTTGCCAATACTATTTGTTATTTTTTGTAAGAGACAATCACGAGCAGTTAATGTTTTATATTTCAAATCAAAAAAACAAAGCGTTTTTGACATAATTCTACTAAAAAACCAAAATTATTATGATGGTCTTAAATCTAATTCTGTCGTTCTTTTTATCGTTTACCAGTGCTACGCCAACAGACGTAAAACCAATGGCTTGTAATACGAAGGCGTTCACTGATCAGGTGATTCATAAACTGCCAAAGGGGTATACTTTCTTGAAAGCCTATCCAGTGGACGGCAGGCAGGGACAAAGAAAATGTCTTATATATTCTTATATTTTTAGTAAAAATTCGGTTTACACTATAAGAATGAAAAACAGCAGCCCTAAGAACATAGGACTAATTGTAAAAGTTTTAGACTCTCGCAAAAGGATCAAAGTATCGAGTTATGCTAGAGGTAAATATTATGCAGGTCTGAACTACAAATGTAGTGCAACTGGTATATATTACATTAAATTTTGTTTTGATGGCAAAGGCGATTATTGTGCTGGAGGTGTTTTGGCCTTCAAACGTTAATGATTCCGAACTATAAAAAAATGGTAAAGGCTTTCTGAATGATTCAATTTAGAAAGTCTTTTTTATGACTAATCTCATACTTACAAAACAAGCAAATCTATGATTTTTAGTTTTTTACTTACTTCGTTAATGGCTTGGTTTACCCCAACACCCACCCCAGTACACCCTACCGCCTGTCAAGCCAAGCAAATGGTTCGCAAAGGCATTGGAACCATTCCAAGGGGGTTTACCTTTTTGAAAGGCTATCCAGTAGATGGAAAAAAAGGAAAGAAAAAGAGAGTGGAGTATTCTTACATTTTGAGCAGAAACTCTAAGTATTTGCTTACATTATCTACTCCAAACAACAAGAGTGAGGGATTGAGAATTACTTTGCTGAATGCGCGCAAAAAGCCCATTGCCAGTAGTTATGTAGAGGGCAAATATTATGATGGTATCCAATATACTTGTCAAAAAACCGGGCTTTACTACATTAGATTTAGCTACGATACCAAAAAGACCAAAAACTACTGCTCGGGTGGTATTTTGAGTTTTAGAAGATAATTTTTTTTCATACAAGGTACAAGGTGGAGAATTACAGATTCTCCACCTTTTTGTCTTTAATAGCCAACTGTCCGCAAGCAGCATCAATGTCTTTTCCTCTGCTACGCCTTACGTTTACAATCACTCCTCTGGTTTCAAGATATTTTGCAAATTTATCCAGCTTGTCTTCCTCAGTATTTACAAAATCGGCCTCTGCAATGGGGTTGTATTCGATGATGTTTACCTTGCAAGGCAAGTGTTTGGTGAACCTGTACAGTTCTTCAGCGTCTTGTAGCGAATCGTTGAAGTTGTGGAATACAATGTATTCATAAGTTACCCTATTTTTTGTTTTTTGAAAGTAGTATTTCAATGCTTCTCGCAATGCTTCCAACGAATTGCTACCATTAATAGGCATGATCTCATTTCGTTTTACATCGTTGGCTGCGTGCAATGACAAAGCAAGGTTGAATTTCACTTGATCATCACCTAGTTTTTTGATCATTTTTGCAATACCTGCCGTAGAAACTGTAATGCGTTTGGGAGACATATTTAGGCCTTCTGGAGAAGTGAGGTGTTCTACAGATTTCAACACATTGGCATAATTGAGCAAAGGTTCACCCATACCCATGTACACAATGTTACTCAATGGTTGTTGATAGTGGTTTTCGGCCTGTTGGGCAATGGCTACTACCTGATCATAGATTTCTCCTGGCTCCAGGTTGCGTTTGCGAGACATATAGCCGGTAGCGCAAAATTTACAAGTCAGTGAACACCCTACTTGCGAAGATACACAAGCTGTCATACGTTCGTTGGCGGGTATCAGCACCCCTTCTATGATATGATTATCAAAAAGTTTAAAAGTAGATTTAATGGTTTTATCTTGGCTCACCTGTTGTTGATCTACCGTCAGGGCAGTAATCGCAAAGTGCTCTTCCAGCATTTTACGCAATGACAATGATAAGTTGGTCATTGCTTCGAAACTATGGGCAGACTTTTGCCATAACCAGGCATAAATTTGTTTTGCCCGGAAAGCTTTTTCTCCTTTGTCCTTCAAAAAATGGGTAATGTCTTCCATGGATAATTTTCGGATATCTTGTTTTTGACTCACTATTGCCATTGGCAGCGTCTTTAAATGTTTAAACAAAAACGATTGCTAAAGTTACTTTATTGATTTTGATCTTTGCAAAATACAAAGTTCAGGAAGTTTGAGGTGATAACCAAATCGTGAGGGAGATATGGGACTGGTAAACTTTATAAAAAATAATGTAATGAATGTATTTATCTAAGGAATGCTGTGCGTAACTTCATTTTTTTAAAACCTTGATCATGATGAACAGAAGACTTTATAAGTATGGTGCAGTATGGATGACTGCTATTTTGTGGTTGGGAATATGGAACCAACTCAATGCACAACATTACATTAAAATAAAAAATACCAAACAGTTGTACCGCTTTTTTGAGCGTACTTCTGACCGTATTCCAATGTTGAGTGCCCACCGGGGAGGGCCAAGTCCGGGGTACCCAGAAAACTGTATTGCTACTTTTGAGCAGGTATTGCGAAAGCATCCGGCACTGATAGAA
Organism: uncultured Cytophagaceae bacterium; assembly: GCA_937899305.1. Taxonomy (GTDB): domain Bacteria; phylum Bacteroidota; class Bacteroidia; order Cytophagales; family Microscillaceae; genus Microscilla. The sequence goes on along the minus strand of CALDJV010000445.1, from coordinate 1,503 downwards.
TGTGATGTGCGACAAACCCGAGACAACCAATTGATTATGATGCACGATCGTACTTTGAACCGAACCACCAATGGGGAAGGCAGTGTGGCCGGGCAAACCTGGAAGGCACTCAAAGGCCTACGATTAAAGGATAACGAAGGAACCCTGACTACTTATAAGATACCTACGTTCAAGGAAGTGTTGGAGTGGACCAAAGGAAAAACGATTTTGACCTTGGACATCAAAAGAGGTGTGAGTGCCAAGTTGGTAGTAGATGCCATTCGTGAAACCCGTAGCCAGGACTATGTCGCGATCATTGTGTACAATCTCAAAGATGCGCTGAAATTCCATAAGTTGGCTCCTAAGCTGATGCTGTCGGTGTCAGTTCGAAACGAGCAAGATGTACTTGCGCTGAAAAAATCTGGTATTCCACTCAAACAAGTAATGTGCTTTGCCGGAGTAGGACGTTACGAAGCAAAAGAAGGGGGAGGGTATCGTTTGAAGGTCAAGCGGAAATTAATTCAAACGTTGCATCGTCTTAAAATGTATGCTACGGTGGGCACGATGCGTAGCATTGATCGGGCCGGAAAGAAAAATGTGGGCGTTTATAAAAAAATATTGACCGACTTTGGTGCCGATATCCTGGCAACCGACGAGCCAGGGGCAGCTTACGAGGCCATCAAACAAGTCACCCCAGCAAAAAGTACGAAGGCCAAGTACTTTAAGAAATAAGCATCAAAACAACACTAAATATGGTTTGATGGTGATATGGCTAAATGGTTTTATAATACATCACAAAACCATTTAGCCAATCATTTTCTGATTCAGTTCACCGAATATCAATCGTGTGATACCTTACAATTGGGCAGTAGTTTTTGAATGGCTTTCGCTTGTTTGAGCGGTATATCGGTTCCTCGCAAATCTAATATCCTTAGTTTTGTGAGCTTTTTCATCGCATCCAGGTATAAAATCTTCAGATTTGGATTGGCGCCAAGATACAAATATTCAAGCTCGCTGAGCTCACCTATCTGAGCGGTAATTTCAGTAAAACGATTGGCTCTGAGATCTAGTAGCTTCAAATGTTTAAAGGAAAAAATCACTGCGGGCACTTCTTTAAACCGATTTCCACTAATGTGCAAAAACTGCATATTTTTGCACGCCTTGAGGGTAGCAGGCAAATCAGTCAAAGCTTCATTTTTTACATACAAATATTGTAGGTTTTTGAGGGTATCTGCAAAACCTGGCACTTCATCTACCTTGCCGTGAATACCTCCCGAACTGCTCAACCTGAGTTTATACACTGTTTTGTATTTTCTGATTGTACTGGCTGCGAGGTTAGAATATAACGGCTCCTTTTTTAACTCTTGCTCAGTAAAAAGTTTGGCGTATTCAAATGCTTTAGGTTTTTCTGTTTGTGCGTAAGCCGAAGAAGTTGCCAACCCTACCAAACCCAGGAGGAGAATGAATAACTTAGTGTATTTTTTCATAGTTTTTTACTTTATTTTGTGCAAGGTAATCAAATAG
>CALDJV010000444.1 GCA_937899305.1 uncultured Cytophagaceae bacterium | reverse complement strand
GAACTACGAACTACGAACTACGAACTACGAACTACGAACTACGAACTACGAACTATGGACTCCCAACTACTCATGAGCATCATTGTAATTTCTGACCCTGAGGAAGTAGCCAACGAAGCATTGATCTTGAATGCCTTGTTTGCGCACGGAATGGAGACTTTTCACCTTCGGAAACCAACCTACACCAAGGTCCAGACCGAGGTTTTGATTAGAGCAATCGAGCCCCAATATAGAAACCGGGTAGTATTGCATCATCGGTACCCGTTGGCCATAGATTATGGTTTGAAAGGGATTCATTTTACGGGACATTTTATCCGAGATTGTTTTCCGAAGTTGGAAGATTGGTACCAGGAAGCCAAGCAAAATCAAATGACAGTGAGTGCTTCTAAACATCAATTGACCGAGCTGGAAAACTTGGAAGTAGCCTATGACTACGTTTTTTTAAGTCCTATTTTCGATAGCATTTCCAAAATAGGTTATAAAAGCAATTTTGCTGATTTACAAAGCGTAGAGAAGTATCGTACCCATACCAAAATTGTAGCGTTGGGAGGAATTACTGTAGATAAAATGAATCGATTAAAGCAGATGGGTTTTGATGGTGCGGCAGTGCTGGGAACCATATGGAAAACACCTGATAAAGCAGTGCAAACATGGAAGGCATTGAAAGCAACATGGGAAAAGGAAGACCAAATATTTTAACAATTGCGGGATTTGACCCCAGTGGTGGGGCAGGCTTGTTGGCTGATATTAAAACTTTTGAAGCCCACAAAACCCAGGGCATGGCAGTTTGTAGTGCATTGACTGTGCAAAACGATACTCAGTTTACCAAAACCAATTGGGTGTCACTACCAGACATGCTAGAACAACTAGAGATCTTGCGAGCACGCTTTACCTTGAAAGTGGTAAAAATAGGCTTGGTAGAGAATTTTGAGACATTGCAGCAAATTGTAGGGCACTTGAAAGCGATGAACCCTCGGGTAAAAATTATTTGTGATCCGGTATTGAAAGCCAGTGCCGGGTTTGTGTTTCATTCTGAGGTAGCCCAACAAACCCTGGAATCGGTACTAAGCGATTTGTTTTTATTGACTCCCAATTGGGAGGAAGTAAAACAACTTTCAGGACAGGAGGATGCCCAGGCTGGCGCCAAATATTTGAGTCAGTTTTGCCACATATACCTCAAGGGAGGGCACAATACTGAAAACCCCGGAAAGGATTTTTTATTTACCAAAACAAGCCCACAAGAGGATCAAAAAGAGTTTACCTTGAACCCTAAACAAACTGACGTAGAGGGTAAACATGGATCAGGATGTGTGTTTTCATCGGCTTTGGCGGCTCATATTGCATTGGAATATCCGTTGTTGAAAGCTTGTGTACGGGCCAAAACGTATGTGACCAAGTTTTTGGCAAGCAATGATAGTAAGTTAGGGTATCATAGAATTTAGTCCATAGCCAATGATCTATAATAAAAAGTTTGGCTGTAGATAAAATTTCATAAGATGATCGTGCGTATGACAATAGATTGTGAGACTGCCGATTGTGAACCAAATGTCAGAGAAACTTGAAAAAAACAATCAACAAACTACAATACATTACCCAAGAAACCACAGACCTAAACCAGATAGAAGCGGCAAGGCAGGCTTGTGAGGCAGGCTGTGATTGGGTACAACTGCGGGTAAAAAATAAACCAGAAGAAGAGGTGTTGCGAATAGCTCAGGAAGTGAAGCAAATTTGCGCCGAATACCAGGCTACTTTTGTAATAAATGACTATGTATCAGTAGCTAAAGCAGTGGGAGCAGACGGAGTGCATTTGGGCAAAGAAGATATGCCGCCTACTGAAGCCCGTGAGATCTTAGGTGAACAAGCAATTATTGGAGGAACGGGCAATACTTTTGAAGATGTACAAAAGCTGGTAGCGGCCAAGGTAGATTATTTGGGGGTAGGACCTTTTCGTTTTACCACCACCAAACAAAAATTGAGTCCAACTTTGGGGCTGGAAGGCTATCGGAAATTGATTGAGCAATGTAAATCCGAAAATATCGATACGCCCATTGTGGCCATTGGTGGCATCTTGGCCGAAGATGTGCCCAGTATTATGCAAACGGGCGTACATGGCATTGCGGTTTCGGGATTGATTACTCATGAATCAAAACGAGGCGAATTGGTCAAGGATTTACAAAGTATTTTAATGAATTAGAAGGATGAGTTATCATATAGATGCTTACTTGGTAAGCGGTCAAAAACTGAAAGCACTGACCAGTGGAAAAAAGGATCACTTGGAAACAATTTTAAAAGATATTGACTCCAAACCCTCTGCCAGTGACTTTGTCCAGCGATTAGATGCAGAGTTTGCTGAAGACCATGGTCAGGGTTGCCCCACTGCGCCTGAAGCATTGCAAGCTTTAGTAAAAGGGCAGGCCCAGCAAGTAACCGAATGGGAATATATGTATGGCTATGCTTTGCAATTGCTTTGTGAGACCTATGGAACTACATTGGGTAATGCGGGGTTTGAAACCGTAAATTCAGTAGAATTACTGGTAGACTTAGAAGTGTTTAGCGCCCGAGTATTGAAGTTGAGGGTTTATGATGAGTTTTTTGCGATGCCTCCTGATTTGCCTTTGCCATTAAGCGAATACCCTATGATTGGTTTTTTGCCGTTGTCGAGGGCCCAAAAAATTGCGGTAAATTTCAATCAACTCAATTTGGAACACCCAGATTTTGGAAAAGCGCTTGCTACGATACAAAGTTGGGTAGACCAGATGTTGATGGAGAAGCAAGACTTGGTTACATTTTTTTATTGATGAACCGTTTATGCACCAAAGATGAGCGGTTGTTGGATGCCTGGATTGATTTATATGGGTTTAACGAGCTATAAAAATAATCGCTTAGTAAGGATAAAAAAATAACCTTTCGGTTTCACAAGTTGGAAACTACCACTATTACTAGATGGTTTTATTGTTTCGCTTCGCTCAGGACTTCGGGCTGCGCAAAGCGACACAAAACTATGGACTATTGACCATCGACTATGGACTAAAAACGAACCCTCAACTTGACGTCAAAACGAAACTTTATTTTTCACGAATTACTTATAGCATTTACAAAGGGTTGACTTGACCAATCAGCCACCAATTATTTGAACAAAGCATTTTAGACATGGAAGATAGATTAACCATTGCTGATAAAACTTTTAGTTCTCGCTTGTTTACAGGAACTGGTAAATTTAGCAGTAGCCAATTGATGGGAGAGGCCCTGTTGGCTTCAGGCTCAGAACTGGTAACCGTAGCACTCAAGCGAGTGGATGTACAAAACGACCAAGACGATATATTGAGTCACCTTGATCATGATCAGTTTCATCTGTTGCCCAATACTTCGGGAGCGCGTAATGCTGAAGAGGCAGTATTGGCTGCCCAACTGGCCCGAGAAGCTTTGGGTACCAACTGGTTAAAACTGGAAATTCATCCTGACCCCAAATATTTGATGCCCGACCCCATAGAAACCCTCAAGGCCGCGGAGCAATTGGTAAAACTGGGTTTTGTGGTGTTGCCCTATATTCATGCTGATCCGGTATTGTGTAAAAAATTGGAAGAAGTAGGGACTGCCGCAGTCATGCCATTAGGGGCTCCCATTGGGAGCAATAAAGGGCTTAGAACCAAAGATTTTATCGAAATCATTGTAGAGCAAAGTACGGTACCTGTGGTAGTAGATGCAGGCATTGGAGCGCCCTCAGATGCTGCCAAAGCCCTGGAAATGGGGGTAGACGCGGTGCTGGTCAATACCGCCATTGCGGTATCGCCCAATCCAGTAGCCATGGGCAAGGCATTTAAAATGGCTGTAGAAGCAGGGAGGATGGCGTTCAAGGCGAAACTGGCCCAAACCAGTACCCAGGCCTATGCGAGTAGTCCTTTGACTGCTTTTTTGTTTGAAGATGAAGCGTAGTACTTTTATATAATTGAGGCAATTCAATGACATTCAACGATCTATTTTCTCAATATAGCTGGGATGAAGTAAAGACCAGTATTTATCATAAAACTGACCGGGACGTAGAACACGCCCTCAATAAAACCGGGAAGCGGGATTTGGAAGATTTCAAGGCCCTTATTTCACCAGCGGCCGCTAAATACCTGGAGCCTATGGCTCGCTTGAGTAATCAATTGACCCAAAAACGGTTTGGCAAAACAATTCAAATGTATTTGCCGATGTATTTGTCGAACGAGTGCCAAAACATATGTACTTATTGTGGATTTAGCCTGGACAATCCTTTAAGGCGAGTTACCTTGACCAATGCCCAGATTTTACGCGAGGTAGAGGTAATCAAAGCCCTAGGGTATGATCATATTCTATTGGTTACTGGGGAAGCAAATAAAACAGTAGGCGTGGAGTATTTCAAAAATGCCCTGAAACTCATCAAACCTCATTTTGCGCACATCAGTATGGAGGTACAACCCTTGGATCAGGCCGATTATGAGGAATTGATCCCCTTGGGACTCAATACGGTATTGGTATACCAGGAAACGTACCACCAGGAAGATTACAAAAAACACCATCCCAAGGGAAAAAAATCAAATTTTAAATATCGAATCGATACGCCCGATCGCTTAGGACGAGCCGGAATCCATAAAATAGGTTTGGGGGTGCTCATTGGGCTGGAAGACTGGCGGACTGATTGTTTTTTTACTGCCTTGCATCTCAATTATTTGGAACGAGTGTATTGGCAAACCAAATATTCCATTTCTTTTCCGCGGCTAAGGCCTTTTTCGGGAGGATTAGATCCTAAAGTAGAAATGAACGACCGGGAATTGGTACAAGCCATTTGTGCTTACCGCATTTTCGACGAAGAAGTAGAGCTATCACTGTCTACCCGAGAAACCGAGAAGTTTCGCAACCACATCATCCCACTAGGCATTACCTCTATTAGTGCGGGCTCTAAAACCAACCCAGGTGGGTATGCAGTAGAGCCTCAATCTCTAGAGCAGTTCGAAATTTCAGATGAACGGACTCCTCAAGAAATTGCTCAAATCATCCGAGCCCAAGGCTATGAACCGGTATGGAAAGATTGGGATGGGGTGTATAGTTGATTTTTTAGGTGCATGGTGAGTATGATTAGCGTTATAAAGAAAAAAGCTTTCAATAATATGGATACAAAGACCAATCAAAATAATCAGCAAGCACATTGGGAAAGGGCACAAGAGAAAATAGAATTATCAAGGGCACTGAGAGTGAAGCGTCTTCAGGACCCCGCAATGGAGGTTTTATTGACCCGATTAAAAGAAGCCCTGGAAGTGAGTGAAAATAGTTCAATTCAAGCGCTAACGGCAGTTTTAGAAGCTTTGCCAGAAGAAGAGCAAAGAAAGGTTATGCAAAAGATAATCCGATGAACCTATTATAACCAATTTTGCTTGGTAAATAACCTGATTTGCCTAAAGTATTGAGTGCGAAAACTTTAAATAAATCTTGTGAAATCAAGGAGAAAAAGATCATTTTCACCCTTCAAAAAAAATAATTTACTGAACTGATTCAGCCTCAATTGTTTGCCTATTTGTCACGATTTACCTCGCCAAATCGTCATTCGAAATATTTGATCAACGCTTGAAATTTGCCGATTTTTAAGCAACAATATTCTTAAAAATGGGAGGTAAAATGAAAATCGTGATTAATATTCCACCTTTTAAAATGAAGGTGCGTCCTTGGTTTGATAAAATAGTGCAAAGTTTGGTAGAGGAGTCTGAAGAACAACCTGATGATGCGCTAAAAAAGCCAGAAGAATCATTGGTAATGCAAGCTCCACAAAAAGAACCAATGCTGAAAAATACCCCAAAACCAGAAACCGAAAACCTATTTATTCCAAAACGAAAGCAAGTTGGTCAAAAGGCAGCTAAGATTCAGCTACAAATTGAAGATTTGCATTTGATTTCTACCGCGTTGATTCGTTACAAAAAACATTTATCGCAAAACAAACAGCTGGACAAGGCCCATCGGGTAGGGGAGCTAGATCAAATGTTTTACGAAGTGATTGCCCAAAAATCGGCTGAAAATAACCTTTCTCGAACAAAGCCTAAATCCAATCGGGAACGAGCGGCCCAAATGGGTTGATTTTATAATAGATAAAAATTTGATTATAAGTACCTTAAATGCTAA
>CALDJV010000443.1 GCA_937899305.1 uncultured Cytophagaceae bacterium | reverse complement strand
GCAACCAGATATTACACCAAATTTGGATTACTTTATTTTTTCCGTTTTACTTAGTATTTTAACTACAGCGTTTTTTTTATCTTTTGTTACCCATAAGTATGCTTTATTTATAGTATCAGCCTTAATCTCTTCAACTATTTGTTTTGCGCTCTTGAAGCATTTTTTGAACTTTGTATCCACTTCAAAAGGATCAATTCTTCCGGTCAAATCGTGATAAGCGTGACCCAACTCATGTATCACCGTACCTTTTAAAACTTCTAGATTTTGAGTAGCTGATAATGTGTAAGATGCACCTAATAAACCATACCAAGTCTCTACAACTTGCAAATCTTTCTGATCTCCATTCCAAGCAGACGTTAACCTTTTAGTTGTATAACTTACCTTTATTTTTTGCCCCATCTTATCCCAAAACCAATCTGGCATGGTAAAACCAAATAGTTCTTGAAAGTTATCAGGTTCATAACAACTCTCGTTATGAGTCAATACCCCCTCTGCAAAATAATTATGATTATCCGCTACTGAGATATTGTAAACAGTTACCAAGGTATCTACCCAGTGAAGGCTAGTAACCGAGGTACAGGAGCCATCATTTAACTGCAAATGATTGCCTTGGATGAGTTCGGAAGCAGGAATATATTTTTTGAGTTTAGGCAAATAAAAAGGATGTTCAGGAGTTGCCCAAAGCGTATCTTTTTGAGCACGAACTACAGCCACCAGTGCCGATGCCTCTCGTTTACTGGTTCCAGTGACTACCTTGAGTTCTCGTTTTTGGCTGGTATGATTATAAGTCCAAACCGTATCTTGGTAAGCACTAAAACTTTGAATGGTTTTATTGAAATGGATTCCTTCTATTTTTGTCCCCGCCACAAAACAAGCGGTTTTAGCAAAACGAACTTGAGTGATATTTCCTTGGTTGCCTGAATTTTTGTTATTTCCCCGACTTACTAATGTATAAAGGAATTTTTTCTGATTGGCCCAGTTACCCAATGCTGGTGCGAACTCCCCGACGGTTGCGGTCTTCAGCACCCCAATTTTATCTTGGTTGGCTTTACCAGGAAATACCTCTCTAGTTGAGATTGGATGCAGCTAAAGAGGAGAATAACGCAATCACCTCTTATTAATATTATTTAAATAAACACGGTACTTCTCTGCAAAGTAAGGTTTCATTTCTGTTGGGTCTGTCAATGCCTCAACAAATCGGTGATCTTTTAAAAACCTTTCTTTTAACAGCATCATAGGTTCTAGTGTAATACCCATGATTTTTTCAGAATACCACCTTTTATCTACATTGTCGTCTCGCAGTAAAAAGCTAAATCTGTCAGCATAATAAGAGATAAGGTGTTTTTTTTGCTCAATGCTCAAATGTTCATCGTGAAGAACTATATCAAATATATCTATCTCTAAATACTTATAAAAAAACTCTACTATAGACATCAATGATACATTTCCTTTTACCTGTGAAATCATTTGAAGCACATCTTCGTAGCTAATATCTTCCCAAACCTCGGGCAGACAAGTCATCAACCTTGGGAAAAAATTTTTGTTATTATAGTAATTAGAGGCTTCAACGATAAATGTAAGTTTCTCTACATGATTGAATTTATTAATAGCACTCAAAAGGGGAAAAACGGAATATCGGTCAACAGGTTGACATCTTGCCCTGCTAGACATTTGCCATATATCAACAATAACTTGCTCTATCTTTTTATTCATGAAGTTTTTAATATCTATTAAATGCGAAACTAATTTTTGACACATCAAAACCTTGTTCAGTCAATATTCTTTTGAAATATTTTTGAGCAAACTCATATGTTGGTAAGTAGTGTCCAGAGTCATTAGAGACCTTGTATCTTTCCAAATCTGTATCTTTATAAAGATCATATATAAACATACCTGCCAACATAACATTTTTCGCCTCGTTTGAAAGATTATAGTGTCCTCTACCCATTCTCAAATCTCCTGACATAGTAACTACAAATGCCATGGCTGAAAATTCAAAAGGTTCCTGAAAAATAGGATCAATTTCTTGCAAAATAAGCTTTCCTTCTTCAATTTGATATTTAAATGGAGGGTCTTTGGGTTGCCTTTCTTCTTTATTTGTTAAAAACTCCCTTGCAGCGTAATAATTATCCTTTAGAGCCTCTATTTTTATATTACTAAAACTCACACCTAATTCTTCAAAAATTTCTTTAAAATGGTTTTTGGCAAAATCAACCGAGACAATATAATGTCCAGAGGCATTACTTACCTTGAATAATTTCCCATTTTTGATGTAAAGTAATCCTGCTGCATCTATTTCATTTGCTTTGCCAGCCAGGTTATAATGTCCTCGCCCTATAATCAATTTACCTCCTTTTACTACAAAATTTAAAAAGCCAGTTTGAATTGGCTTGCTTGTATAAGGAGAGTAAACGATGATGTTTTTATTGATTATTTTATGTAGATAAGGAGCTATCTTGTCTTGGTCTAATCCAATATAGTCAGGATGGATTTTGATTATTGGCCTACAATCATCATTATTATGCACCAACACCCCTACATTCCCCACATAATAATTATGGTACTGAGCTACTGTAAAATTATACACCGTCACCAAGGTATCTTTGGTAACGACCCTTTCAATATATACCTCATTAGAGCGGGGCAAATGCTGGGTTTTACTGGCGAGTAAACTGGGATGATGAAGTAGGGTCAATCTTTGACCTTTCTTGAGTCTTCCGGCGGGCACCCACTGACCATTGATGTAAAAAGGGTGCTCAGGAGTTACCCAAAGGGTATCAGTAACCGTATACACACCTATGAGTGTAGAGGCTTGCTTGATCATAGAATGGGTGACCACCCCTAAAACTTCTTGTTGGGTATTGGTATCAAAAGCCCTCACGGTATCGTAAGGATGTACATCTTCAATGTTTACCTGGCGATTATGTAGCCATACTTTGGTTCCCGCCACAAAACAAGCGGTTTTAGCAAAACGTAGATTACTGTTTTGGACCAGAGTAAATTTATATTCGTAGTTGACAGCTCCCAAGAGAATATTTTGAGCCCAACCTCCTACCAGAGTTTGCTGCCCGGCTTCATTTATTTTGGCCTGAGCTGCCTTATCGTCATTTTTCAGTTTTTTAAACTTACTCATATCAAACCCGGTCTTCGGTTCCGCTACAATAACGCTTACTTCCCGTTTCTTGGATGCTTTTGTATCCTCTGAGGCCTGATTATTGACTACCGCCTTAAACAAGGCATTCAACCACTTCTTCTTCGTTTTTGTGTCCGTATCAGATGGAGCGTTCACCAACTTGATCTTTAAAGCTTGTTTATCTTTCTCACTCTTAATAGTGACATAAACTGCTTCTACTAAGGGGCTCTTTTTGTCTTGATGTTCCTGTTTACTAGCAAACACCTTCCACTCTTGTCTGGTATTGGTGCCGCTCTTTACAATGTACACCTTTGCTTTATTGATAAAGATGGTTCCTCCTGAAACCTCAGTGAGGGTATTGAAACCATTATCAAAGGCCGCTTTCCCTTTTTTGTCGGTTTTCGCAGCAGTGGCTTTCCTGGCAATGTAAAATCCGGCTGCTTGACGGCTTTTGAGTTCCAGGAAAAACTTACTGAGTACCTTGCTTTCAGCGTACCCGGTTCCTTTCTTCATTTTGATATTGTACAGGTAACGCTGGTTGTCAATTTTCTTTAGGCCTCCCTCAACTAGTAAAGTACGCTTTTCCTTATTTCCTCCTTTTTTACCTCTTTTACTTTTCCCAGTTGGTTTTTCTTTTACATAAACCACCAACACCAGCTTATTTTTCAGTTTCGCCTTCTCTACTACAAATCGTTCTGATTGAGAGCCACTATTTTTATTTTTCTTATCCTTAGCATCTTGTTTTTTCTTGTTATCAGCCTTTCTTTTTTGGCGTTTCTTTTTCAAGTCCTCAAACGTTTTCTTCCATTTTTTGGGAGCAGATTTCATCTGTTCGATGTTTTCTTTAATCGTTTTCAGCTTTGTTTTTGATGCAAAAGTAGAACCTGGGACAAGGTGATGCAAGATGGGGTTAGCCGAAGGGATACTAAGAACTCATAATCGAACGTCGTTGGCTTTCGCTAAACCTAT
>CALDJV010000442.1 GCA_937899305.1 uncultured Cytophagaceae bacterium | reverse complement strand
ACTGCTATTTCCACGAAGGGTTCTGTAATTTAAAAGGCCAAAGTCGAGCTAAGGACTGGGTAAAGAATTTCTCGAAAGGTACCCTAGAAAATGTAAAGTTAGGGGTTTCGGCCCAAAACTGGATCACCATTACCGACTACAAGTGGTATGACCCTGAGGTATCTACCAAAGGTGGAGGCGGATTGTCGTCTGGAGTGGATGTGGCTCCTTTTCCAAGTTCTAAGCGTGTGTTTTTCCACTTATCAGCAACTTTCTAAACAGACTCAAACATGAAATTGATCAATAGATTTATACTTTTCTTGATAGGGGTATCCCTGATTACCGCGTGTAGTTTTGATGCACAGGTAGACCCCAACCGTCCAAGTTTGGGTGGAGTGGCTTCCAATGCTACTCCGGCTCAGTTAGATGCGCTGGTGACCGGTGCATTGGGAGACCTCAGATCTGGCCTACAAGTATATCGAACCTCGGTGGGTAGCATTTCCCGTGAGTTGTATTTGTTTGATGCCGATCCTCGGAATACAGAAGATTTGTTGGGTAAAAATGGAACCCAATTAGACAACAATACCTTTTATCTGACCGGATGGTATACTCCCTATTACCGAGTGGTAAAAAACTGTAACATTTTGTTGGAGGCGTTGGATAATACTACTTTGGTAGCCGATGCGGCCAAGAAAGGATACAGTGGTTTTGCCAAAACGCTGAAGGCTCACATCTTTATTCAGATTCTGAACATGCTAGACGACAACGGGATTCGATTTGATGTATCGAACCCTGAACAGTTGGGTGCTTTTATAGATAAGCCCACTGCTTTGAGTAGTATCAGAACATTATTAGACGAAGGTTCTACTGATTTAGATGCGGCAGGTACTGCCTTTTCATTTTCGTTGAACAGTGGATGGACTGGATTTGATACCCCAGCTACCTTCAAGCAGTTTAACCGAGGTTTGGCGGCTAAAGTATCATTGTATCAGCAAAATTGGGCTGATGTATTGACTTTATTAGGACAATCTTTCTTAAGCGAAACGGGCAACTTGAATGCAGGACCTCAACACGTATTTTCTACCGCAGCAGGTGATGTGTTGAATCCGTTGTTTTTTGGCAGTGCTCCTGATAATATCTATGCCCACCCTTCGTTCAATACCGACGCGGAAGCAGGTGATATGCGAGTAAGTAGCAAAACTACTGCTCAGGCAAATGCTCGAGATGGTTTGACTGCGACCCATCGTCAAAACTTGTTTACTTCAAGTACAGACCCGGTGTCGGTTATTCGTAACGAAGAATTGATTTTGATGAAGGCAGAGGCCAACATTCAGCAAGGAAATTCTGCTGAGGCAGTTCGACTTTTAGACATCGTAAGAACGGCAGCTGGGTTGTCGGGTTATACTGGTGCGACTGACCAAGCTTCTTTGATCAACCAATTGTTGATCGAGCGTCGTTATTCGCTGTGGTTAGAAGGCGTACGTATGGTAGATTTACGTCGTTATGGGCGTTTAGATGCTACTAACTTGCCGATTGACCGTACTGGGGACATCATCCACACCAAATTCCCGATTCCGTTGAACGATAATTAATTCTATAACATAGAAAAGCGAAATATAAAGCGAGGTAGTGGTTCACTACCTCGTTTTTTTATGAAATTTACCCGAGAGTTCAACGTTTTGAAATTTTAGCTGTATAATTGACCTCGTTTTATAAATTCCTTGATTGTTTTATGAAAAAAGCTGTATTCATTTTTCCGTTTATGTTGTTCATTAGTGGTTGGTTTTTGTTGGCTTGCCGTAGCAATGGACAAAAATCAGACGCCTCATCTACTTCTGCTAATATGGTAGATTCTTTGGATCTCAAGATTGGGCAAATGATCATGGCGGGCTTTCGGGGAACGGCTTTGAAATCTAGCGATCATATTTATCGAGACATCACCCAACACCACTTAGGAGGGGTTATTTTATACAGCCGTGATTTATTGTTGGGTGCAAACAAGCCGCGAAATATCCAATCCAAAACCCAGTTAAAAAAACTCATTGGCGACTTAAAGCAATTGGCTAAGATACCCTTGTTGGTAGCCGTAGACGAGGAGGGGGGACGAGTAAGTCGACTGAACGCCAAATTTGGTTTTACCGATACCCAAAATGCTCAAGAAATTGGAGAGATCAACCAATTACCCGCTACCGAAAAATGGGCCAGCCACATTGCCGGAAAAGTGAAGGAAATGGGCTTTAATGTGAATTTTGCCCCCGTGGTAGACTTGAATGTCAATCCCAAAGCTCCGATCATTGGTCGGCTGGGGCGTAGTTTTTCGGGCGATGTAGAAACTTTGGTGAACCACGCTTACAAATTTGCCGAAGTACATCGAAAGCAAGGTATTATTTGTGCCATCAAGCATTTTCCGGGACACGGAAGCGCCATCATGGACTCACACTTGGGATTTACCGATGTAACCGATACCTGGCAACCGGTGGAACTAAAACCCTTTAAACGAATGATCGAAAAAGGATTTCAGGGAATGGTGATGACGGCCCATGTATTCAACAAAAAACTGGATGACAAATACCCGGCTACCATGTCCAAGAAAATTATGAATGATTACTTACGTAAAAAATGGGGTTGGCAAGGGGTCATTATTTCTGACGACATGCAAATGAATGCCATCGCTAAAAATTATGGACTGGAAGAAGCCATTGAGAAATCCATCAACGCAGGCGTAGATATCATCCTTTTTTCTAACAATGGCCGTGATTTTTATAACCAAAAGATTGTCCCCCAAACCATCGATATCATCAAAAAACTGATCAAACAAGGTAAAATTTCCCGCCAACGCATTGATGCATCTTATCAGCGAATTATGAAAATGAAGCAGCAGTTGAAGTAGCGTTTGGTTCGTACTCTTTCACATTGACTCACATTGAGCTCGCCAGAGGCTTGGTAGTTTCTCGAGTGCAGGTCTCACTTAGCATCGAAGTTTCTGTATCAATGCATTGAAAAACAGATGGTTACTGGTTGCACGATATGCTTATTGCACATCCTGAGACTTATTAAAAGGTCTCATTACCAGATCTGGGCCTTTTCTTTGATTTTTAATCCCTTAGTTTGTGTCACTAACTATTGATAAATTCATTTAGGAACATGTTCAAAATAAGTGTTGAAACTGAGAACCTATACTCAAAACAAATGGCTATAGATAAGCTGTACAGCGTTATGCAGTAGACTAAACATAATGAAGATGAGTAAAAAGAGATTCATTCTAAATCAGACAGTTATTACGAACACTTCCTTTATTAACAAACCTTTCAAAACATAATGAATCAAGTAACGAAGTCAACTTTTATTCTTCTATTATCATTCTGGAGTGTACTAGGATGGGCGCAGGCACCAATTGCAAAGTACTCCGGTAACGGAATGAAAAATACCCGCCCTTTTACGGTAGATGGCCCCTGGGAAGTTAAATGGAATGCATCAGGTAATCTTTTTCAAGTAATGGTTTTTGATATACAAGGTAATCTGGTAGATGCGATTGCCAATCAAACTGGACCAGGCAAAGGTTCTTCTTATCAAACAAAACAAGGAAAATACTATCTGAAAATTAATGCGATTGGTAATTGGACTTTAGCCATTAGCAAAGGGGGAGGAAGTACCACGAAAACAACTAATACCTCAGGGTTGATTGGCGAATACACTGGTAATGGTAACAAGAACCTTCGCCCTTTTAATGTAGACAAACCCTGGGAAGTATCTTGGGAGGCAAAAGGTATGCTGTTTCAACTGATGCTATTCGATATGAGCGGCAACCTTGTGGGGGTGTTAGCCAACCAGACCAATGCAGGCAAAAACTCGTCATACCAAGTAAAAACAGGGAAATATTATATAAAAGTAAATGCAGTAGGTAGCTGGAAAATGAAGATAAAATACGCGAAGTAGTAGTCATACAAATTGAGTAATGATACTATCGAAAACCAATGACTGTGTAGCAAAAGTTTTTTGTTGATACACAACCAATCCTGACAGGTTTTCAAAACCTGTCAGGATTAAAATCATCGAGTGTAGAAGGGGACGATTTTAAATAAACTTACCATTAAGTAATTCGTAAAAGATAAAGTTTCGTTTTGAC
>CALDJV010000441.1 GCA_937899305.1 uncultured Cytophagaceae bacterium | reverse complement strand
CAAAGACGAACTCTCAACTTGAAGTCAAAACGAAACTTTATTTTTCACGAATTACTAAAACGATTCCCTATTGAATAATATGTTGGAGTTAACTGCCAAAAAGTAAACTTGCTCAGGCAACTTCTTATTCCAATAGCCAGGTCAATGCATCTTGCTCATTATCAAAGATTTTGTTGTCTTCTTCGGCTTGTAAATCATCTGCGACTCTGCGGGCAATGTAGTCAGCAAAGACATCCTCAGATTTTACAATGGCGGTTTTTCGGCGTTCGTCAATCCCTAGTTCTTTGAATTTTCGGACAATTTGAGGGGACCAGGTTTCGGCAAGCCATTGGGTGTCATTGGGGCTTACTCCTCTAAAATCATGTTGAGTAATCAACCATTTGGTACAACGGTTTTCAAGGGCGACTTCAAGGGTTTTTTCTACTGCCTGACGGTACAAGTTTGATATTGCAAACCCTTTGTAATTGATGCGTATAATGTCCAATTCCTCATCATAGTGAATGTCCGTAATCTTGTTGGAAAAGTGCTGCATAACAATAAGTGTGTGTTTTGATTATTTTTATGAGAAAATATAATCATTTTTGATTGATAACAAGGCAATTTTAACGTTCATCTTCCCAAATTGCGAGGCACTTCTTTTCCTGCCAAAATTTTTCAAGCGTCATTTTTTCATTCCACACACATTTAATCTGCAAAGGACTTAGGCGTACACTCAAAGCGTGAGAAGCCTGACCTTGCCAGGAACCAATGTCTACTACATCAGAGCCCAAAAGCTGCAAATTATTTTCTTCTAAATATCGAAGTATGGCCGGCACTTGTAAGTCTACCCCAGTAGTGGCCAATGAGTGAGGGTTGCGCAATGTTTTGGCTGTATGAATTAGTTCCTCTAAATCCTGGGGGTGTTTTTGGAAGTGTGTGACATAGCTGGCAAAGTAAATTTGATCAAATGCATCTTCTTGGGTAACAAATTCACCTTCTAGCCCATAACCGATGTTCCAATTGCCCTCGCCGTAAGACTTGTCCCATTCTCTTTGGCGAGCGGTTCGTTGTTTAATTCCTCCTGCTCTACCTAATTTTCGTTTTATAATCTTCCAGGCCATTGTAATTGATGCTATTTGGTATATCCATAAGCAATAACTGTAAATCCCTCAATTATGGATTTGGTCATCCAAAAAGCCCAGGTTCAACTGTTTGGCTTTCTTTTCTGGATCCCAACCATTTTTGAGTGCATACGCTATAATGGCAGTCACAGTTGCGGGAGTAATCATTCTTCTTTCTTCGGGGTCGTCAAAAGGGTGTGACTGGAAAAAAGCGACCACTGATTGTTGTGGCGCATTATAAAGTTCTACCACTACATGGGTAGTGCCATCGGTTTCGCTGCGTGCTTTCCAACGGTATTGTACTTCGTCTACTAAAATGCTACGAGAGCCTTTTTTTGCCAAAGCCATAGTAAAGATTTTATGAAGTGAAAGGTTATTTTTTGGGAGGAGCCTCTTGGGGACGATACTTGCGAAGTACCACCGATAAGAGCAAAGAGATGATGACGCCAAGGGCCACTTTGGACATCACTTCCCTCTGTATTGCATGGTTCAACCATTCAGCCCTGGTTCTAGACCTCAACTCGTTAAGCAAGTTCTCCAATTCTTTTTTGCCGTCTTTTCCTTTTTTATTGGCAATTTCTATCCTTTTTTTATTGTTAGGAGAATTTTCGGCCATGCTTATTCTTTGTTTGATGTGTTTGTCCAGCACCTGATTACTTTTACTGCCTAAAAACAGGTACATAAAAATGACTGACATCACCACAATGACCAAGGTAGCTATATTGCCCATCAAAAAGCCCTGCCGAAAGCTCAGTTGATAACGATACAAAAAGTAGAGGCCTACAAAGACAACCAGAATCACGAAAAACTCTCCTGATTTAGCATCGCCCAATGGGCTTTCTCCCATCCAAAAAAGTATCATGATAAAGAGTATGAAAAGACTTCCTCCAATCAATCCAGTAATAGCGCCAATCTTCAATAACTGTTTCATACTATATCAATTCTGTTCATTTGTTCAAATTAGCCAAAAGTCAAAGCGTGCTATTGGCCAGTTGTACTACTGTGTTATTTAACTATTTGTTTGCCAATTGGTTTGTTCTCCTTTAAATACCGCGATGGGTTTTCCAGTCAATGTTTTGCCCAAAAAAGGAGAATTGTTTGACTTAGATTGAAAATCTTTTTCGCTTACCGTCCATTTTTTTTGAGCATCAAACAAGGTAAGGTTAGCGGGAGCACCTACTTTGATACTCACCGGCGGCAAGTTTAATATCTGTCTGGGCTGATGCGTAATCTTATTTACCAATTCTTCCAAACTCAAGTGCTTTTGTTGGTAAGTGTTCAATACCCCAAACAGGGTTTCCAGTCCCAAGGCTCCAAATTCGGCCTGATCAAACTCCAGGTTTTTACTTTCCTCGTCCTGGGGCTGATGGTCCGATACCACTGTATCGATGGTACCATCTTGCAAACCAATCAACAATGCCTTTACGTCTTGTTTGCCTCTAAAAGGAGGATTGACCTTAAGATAAGTATCAAACTCCATCAAGGCTTCATCATCAAACGCAATTTGGTGGGCTGCAATGTCACAAGTTACCTGCAAGCCTTTTTGCTTGGCTTTGCGGATCAAGTCAACCGATTTTGCACTTGAAATTGTTGAAAAGTGAATTTTCCCTCCGGCATACTCCAGAAAATCCAAGTCTCGACGAATCATCATTTCTTCAGCCAGGGCAGGCATTCCTCTCAAGCCTAACATAGTGCTACTTATTCCTTCGTTCATGGTGCCAAATCGAGTAAGCATCAAGTCCTCAGGGCGATTGATGAGTAACCCATTAAATTTTTGCAAATACTGCAGGGTTTTTACCAAGATATCGGAGTGCCATATTGGTTTTTCTCCATCCGAAAAGGCCACTGCTCCATGGGTATGCAAATCAATCATTTCGGTGAGCTCCTTTCCCTCGGTATCAATGGTAATGGCCGCAATGGGGTGAATCGTCACCAAGTGGTGTTGATTGTGATTCTTGAGGTAAGCCAGCTCATTTTTACTTTGAATAACTGGCTGGGTATTGGGCAATAATGCCACCTCGGTAAATCCACCAGCTTGGGCGGCATTACATCCGGTAGTCAGGGTTTCTTTATGTTCAAATCCCGGATCCCTAAAAGCAGTACGCAAATCAAACCAGCCAGGTGATAGTTGCAAATCCTGACCATTGATGACCTGTAGATGCTCGGTAGAATGGGTGCTTGATATATCAGAAATTTGGGAAATCGCCCCCTTCTCGATCAGAATACTTTTTCTTTGGCGATTAAATTCGGAATGCTTGTCTATTATTTCTACGTTGTGAATTAAGTAGTTCATTGATAGGCTTGACAACAAAATTTTTGCAAATAAAGGCAATATTCACTGGATAAAACAGAAAAATACATGATTTGTCTTGAATCCTTCCAAGGATCAGTATTTTAGCAAACAATCTTGCTGAGTTTTTTCCGAAACCCGTCAAACAACGAATGAAAGCAAACAAACCAACCCTTGGCCGTAGATACAAAGACGGGCGCAAAGCCCTGCAGGATTGGTGGGTAGTTTCTGATGATGTTCGTTTGCGTCATCCTTGGCAAGCCATTTATTTGCTTACCCAACGCTTGCGACGCTTGGTGGCGATATTGGCCGTTGTAGCTGTACTGGGTACCAGCATCACCATTCTTATTTTTTTCTTTCCTCTTCGCTTACCCCAATGGCTTCCGGTACTTCATTTGTTGTTGCTGGTATTTTTTGTTTGTGTGTTATTGTTTATGTATTTCCGCCAGCACGGCAATGTATTCTACCAAAGGTTTTTGGAAGAAGTGCTCGACATTAGAAACAATCAGCAAACGATTGCTATTCCTCGTGACAAACGAAAAATACTCAAACAATTTGAATGGTATAGTCAGGGGCAAATCTTAAAAATGAACCTCATTGCATTGGGGGTGGCCACTATTTTTGGCTTGGCTCCTAAAAAAGTAATGGATGTACTGCGTTTCCGAAAACAAACTGTTAGTCAACAACTACAAGAGGCGACATTGGCCAAGAATCGTCAAATTGCTTATTACAAAACCCTCAATGAACAAAGTCAACGAATTATAAAGCGATTAGAAAGGGATGGTCGAGATAATTTGAATCAGATCAAACGTTTGAAAGAAGGTATGCAACGGCATTATCGCCAAATTATTGAACTCCGTCGGTATCTATGGCATATTGGCAAGGTCAGAAAAAAAATACAGCAATTGAAAAAAATTGGACATACTGAGGTATGGAAACACGAACGAGCCATCAAAGCCAATAAACTGGTGATGAACCATATCAAAGGTTTGGTACAAGCAAGGCTGGAGCAAAAAGAAAAACCAGTGAAACTAGCCGATGGAATGCTCAAAACACCAGGAAAAGTACTGAGAACATTTGGTGAGCTAGGAGTGAGGTATCGTAAATTTGAGCGAAGAGTGAATAATTTTAGCTATCGGAATGCCTTAGAAATAAAAAAAATAAAAAAATACATCAAAGAAGATCAGGCGTTGATCAAAGCATTGAAACAA
This sequence comes from uncultured Cytophagaceae bacterium, assembly GCA_937899305.1. Classification (GTDB taxonomy): domain Bacteria; phylum Bacteroidota; class Bacteroidia; order Cytophagales; family Microscillaceae; genus Microscilla. Next base: position 262 of record CALDJV010000441.1, on the reverse strand, counting down.
ACAATGGACCACCGTCGAAAAATAACAAATCAATTGAAGAAAACGATTAAATTATATGAAAAAAAGTTGAAAAACTGGGAAATGCGAGAAAAACAAGGACAAATGCGAGTACAATAATCTACAACCTGACTGGTTAAACGATTGGATGCAGGATTTATTTCAAAAAAGAGTTATTCATTCCGAGCATTCCAAAATATTTTATAATAAGTTGAAAACTTGGTAAAAGTATTATTGATCTAATTGTTTCTTAAATAATTCAATG
>CALDJV010000440.1 GCA_937899305.1 uncultured Cytophagaceae bacterium | reverse complement strand
CTTAGTGACGTTGATAGGTAGAATAAGTACCCAACTTTGGTATAACCAAATAGGGTACCACTACTAATCAGTGCAGTTGCTAATGATGACAAACTCATCAAAGCAGCACTTTATCAACATGATTAACTAATACAATTATGAAAAATTATTTGAAAAAATTTGAAGCAAATCAATTGACTAACAAGCAAAAAGAACAGCTGAAAGGTGGAAGAAAAAGACCTGGACGCAAAAAGTTTGGTAACATCACCCTCAAAAAAGGTTACATTGATGATGTTGAGGTGACTGGCAGTTGAGGCGATCATTAGATTGTACCATATTTTATTGTTTGCACATAAAGATTACAAGAGTACCTCAGGCTTGGGGTACTCTATTTTTTTGAGAAAATATAAGGCGCGTATTCCGACTTTTGAAATAAGTCAGAACAAACGCGGGGCATCAATTCAAACTCACTGAGGATAAACAGGCCATTGTTATTTAAATAATTGTGCAAGTATCGGATGGCTTGTATCTGAGAATCATTGTCATAGTAAAGTAAAGCGTTGCGGCATATGATGAGGTCAAAATCGGTAAAAGGAATGGTGTTAGGGTGGGTTTGTGGAAGTAGAAAATCATGGGCCATAAACTTAACATAATCTTTTATTACTGGCCTGACATAATACCGACCGTCTTGATAAGTAAAATATCTTTTACGCACATCATCGTTGACATCTACCAAATTGCTTCCTAGGGTGCTCCCTTCTTGCGCTGTTTGGATGGCTTCGGCCGATAAATCGGTAGCCAGTATTTGCATCTTGGGAGTGGTAGGGACTTCGGCTAATAATTGATCCAAGACAATGGCCAACGAATAGACTTCATCACCAGTAGAACAAGCGGTTACCCAAATTTTGAGTGGTTTTTGCTGTGAAGTCTTTTGGCTGATCAAATCAGGAAAAATATGTTGTCGAAGGATGTCAAATAGTTGAGGGTTACGAAAAAAGCGAGTGGCATTGTTCAAACAAGCCCTCACCAAGTTTTTTAGGGCAGTGGAGTCTCTCAAAAGAAAGGTATGAAAATCATCTTGATTGGTGATACCTGCTTTTTGTTGGTGATGATGAATTTGACGTATCAGATAAGCGTCTTTGATACCCGAAAGGTCATATTTGGAATGGGAACGAATCAATTGAAGAAGTTCAGTGATAGACATAAGGCAATTGAATTTGGTATAATATACATCAGTATTGGTCGTTGTTTTGCAAAATTGCCGGTTTTTTTTCGTACACTCAGTTACGAAACCACCATCTTTTAAACTTTATACGATGAACTACAAATACTTATTCACCTTAGCTTTATTCATCGGGTTGACTTGGTCTGGAAAGTGTCAAAACTTAAATACAGCTCAGGGAGTGGATTACCTTTCTGATGAAGAACAAAAGGTAATTTATTTGATGAATGTGGCACGTCACAACGGTAACCAGTTCATCCGTTCCTACCTGAATAGCTACGTAAAGGAAAAAGGAATGCAAAATAATGAGTATGTAAAGTCACTCTATCGAGACTTGAGAAAGATTAGAAACCTAGAGCCCTTGAAGCCTTCCAAAAGCTTGACCCAAGCTGCCGATTATCATGCCCTGGATATGGGTAAGACTGGGAAGATTGGGCACAATTCGAGTGATGGTACCAGCCCCAACAAACGGATAAGACGATTTTTTAAGGGGTATACCTGGGGAGAAAACTGTTCCTATGGTTATAGCGATGCCATCGGTATTGTAATGCAGTTGTTGATTGACGATGGGGTTTCTTCGTTAGGACATCGTAAAAATATCCTAAAAAAAGGATTTAAATATGTAGGTGTATCTATTGAACCCCACAAGCAATACCGCTACAATTGTGTGATGGACTTTGCCAATACCGAGCAATAAATATCAGGAGGCCTGACAGATTCTTGAAATCTATCAGGCTTGATCTGCCAATGCTTTTGTCTTCACTTTATCTAATATCTTCTGGTAGTAATTTTCGTACAAAGGCAAAATATGAGAAAGATCAAACTCTTTGGCCCTGGCCAGGGCATTGGCCTTAAAGCTAGGTAAGTTTTCGTCTTGTAGTATATGCAGCGCATTTTTGCTCATATTTTCTACATCGCCTATATTGCTAATAAATCCGGTTTTGCCGTCTATGTTTACTTCGGGTATACCTCCGGCATTAGACGAAATCACGGGTACTTCGCAAGCCATCGCTTCCAAAGCTGCCAAGCCAAAACTTTCTTTTTCGGAAGGCATCAAAAATAAATCAGCTACCGAGAGTACTTCTTCTACCGCATCTATTTTACCCAAAAAGCTCACATCTTCGCAGGTGCCCAATTCCCGACAGAGTGCTTCCATATTGCTTCTTTCGGGGCCGTCGCCTACCAACAGCAGTTTTGCTGGCATTTTTTTAACCACTCGGCTAAAGGTATGCAATACATCCTGAATCCGTTTTACCTTGCGAAAGTTTGAAGTGTGAACCAATAACTTTTCACCGTGGGGGCAAATGGCCTTTTTGAAATGCTCTTTCTTTTGTTTTTTGAATCGGTTGAGGTCAATAAAATTCGGAATCACTTCTATACCATTACGAATCTTGAAGTGTTGGTAAGTATCTTCCTTAAGGCTTTGCGAAACAGCCGTTACTCCATCAGATTCGTTGATGCTAAGTGTAACCACCGGAGCAAACGAAGTGTCTTTGCCAACCAGGGTAATATCCGTTCCGTGTAAAGTAGTAATGACTGGCATCGAGATGCCTTCTGATTTTAGAATTTGCTTGGCCATGTATGCTGCCGATGCATGGGGAATGGCATAATGAACATGCAGTAGGTCGAGTTTTTCATATTGTACTACGTTCACCATTTTACTGGTCAGGGCCAGTTCATAGGGTCGGTATTGAAAGAGTGGATAATTGGGGATGTATACCTGGTGGTAGAAAAGGTTTTCATTAAAAAAGTCAAGTCTTACTGGCTGAGAGTAAGTAATAAAATGAACTTTATGACCTTTTTGAGCCAACGCTTTGCCTAATTCAGTTGCTACAACGCCACTACCTCCAAAGGTGGGGTAACAAACAATTCCTATCTTCATTTGAATAAAATTTGTCCTCAATAATCATCCTTTTGACTAAAATGTGCAAGGATGTTGACAATCATCAGATGGTACAAACTACTGTGTGAATTTGTCCACTCCATGAACAAAAAAAATGCAAGGTGTGTTTCATTCATTTACACATAGTCATACACAAAGAAAATAATTTTCAGTTAAAAAAAATTATTTATGATACCGATTCCCTGTTAAAATACTGTTAAACAGGTAGTTATTGGATTATAGTAGATAAAAGTTAGTCCACGGTCGACAGTCCATAGTCCACAGTTTTTTAGTTAGGAGTTGGGAGTCAGGAGTTGGTAGTTTTGTTTAGTCCACTGATTTAATGCAAAGTGAAAAACAGATCCTTCCTTCGTCAGGACAAGAATGAAAAATGATATTTCGCTTCGCAGAATTAATCATCAACAATCAAACATCAATAATCAATACATCGCCTCGTGCAACCATTTAGCCATATAACAATAAGCCGAAGGCGGAACCATTTAACCTAACCCCTAAGCCGAAGGTGGAGCAATAATTTCGCTTACCCCTGTAACCGCATCTTTTCCTTTAGGGTTTTTACATTTTATTTCGAGGCGTACCACACCCTGACCCCGACGCATTTCCTTGGCCACTACCTTGGCCGTGAGCGTCATGGTATCACCAATGTAGATAGGACGCAAAAAACGGACATCTTGCGAAAGGGCAATGGCCCCCTGACCCACAAAATTATAAAGTGCAGTAGATATAAAGCTGATTAATAATGCTCCATGGGCAATTCTGGACTTGAATTGAGTGGTTTTGGCAAATTCTTCATCGAGATGCAAAGGATTCTTATCGCCAGAAATCTCAGCAAACTGGCTTACCAATGCTTCGGTAATGGGTTGCACCAATGTTTCCTCATCACCAATGTTGATGTCGTCGTATGTTCTCATGACTTATAAATTTTAGACTGGCAAAGATACAAATACCCCCGAAACTAAGTAAAAGTTGAGCAATAATTGAGTCTTAATCATTGATTTTAACCTGTAATGGATGAACCATCGATGTGGTCTTAGAAATTAGATTTGAACCCCTACAATGGTAATATCATCTCTTTGGGGGACTTCCCTCTTCATATGATGGTCAAGCTCATTATCAAGAGCAACTTTTTGCTGGGTCAACGGTAAATGACTTACCGCCCCAATCAATTCATTCAAACGGTGACGTCCAAACTTTTCTCGTTTGACGTTGTGCTGATCGGTGTAGCCATCTGAGGTAAAATATAAAATAACGCCCTTGGGTAATTGAACTACCTGGTTGGTAAAAGGACGATCCTCGTAGCGGTGTAGCCCTCCAATAGAACGTCTGGTACCTTTGATAGTAAAAAGTTTTCCTGGCACCACTTCTTTAATGAGTACTTTGCTTCTGTTTTGAGAAGATGCAGGAGGGGCCTGATGGCTTTGATAACTCAATGTTGGTAAAGCAATTGCATTGACCTGGTGATCGTGATCGTGAGGTTGGGGACATTGTACGGTAGAATATAGTAAGGGGCGTCGGGCTCCTGCAAAAGTGATTTGATGATGATCCGGTTTTTCGGGCACACTTTCTATCAAACAAAGTCCAATATCCATTCCATCGTCATTCTTTTTTTGCTCTTGCCGTAAAGCAATGCGAATTTCGAGGTGCAATACTTCTAAAATGAGTGCAGGTTCTTCCAGGTTTTTTTCGTTCACTATTTCGTGCAATAGTGTGTTGCCTATCATTAGTGAGCGGCAAGCATTTTGATTAAGAGGCATATTGCCCAAAAAAT
>CALDJV010000439.1 GCA_937899305.1 uncultured Cytophagaceae bacterium | reverse complement strand
GCTCTAGTCTGTCTAGCTAAACTTGATCCATTGCGCCTAAACCGAAGCTGCAGCTATGCTGCGCTGAGCTCTGCGAAGCTAAATGATCAAACATTCCATCCTCACGCAAAGCCAGCGCGCTACCCACGGATGTCAGTGATCATTTTTAACGGCTCCATTACTCAAGTTCTTAACGCTGACAGACTAAATGCCGAACCGACCGAAAGGAGCTCAACGAAGTTAATCTAGCTGACGCATTTATCACTGTGTTTCCTGTATAACTTCCAAATAAAATCACTGCGAAAGGTCAGTTAAAGACTTCGTAATTTAACTTTAGTCGCTCAACAAACTTTAAAAGATATGGCCATTACCTACGACATAAACAAAGACCCCTTGTATCAGGAAGGAGTTGAAAAAGGCGTTTCTCAAACTGCAAGTAACATGAAAAAAGCTGGTTTTTCTGTTGATGATATCATCAAAGCCACTGGATTAACCAAAAAACAAATCGATGCAATTTCATAAATGCTGATCTTTTTGGTAGACATCAGTTTGGAAACAGGTGACAAAAAGGTTTTAAAACGGATAACCGATTCCTAGATTCAGCAAAGTTTGTCCATTTTTACCGGGACTCAATAGATTAAAATCTCCCAGAATATAACGCTGTCCTATGGCTCGGGCTGGGTCGTAGGCTTTGATACCTGCATCGAGACGAATAAGCAAGAACGAAAAGTTTAACCGTAGTCCAAAACCTACTCCAACCGCCAACTCCTGCAAAAAAGATGGAAATTTAAAGGCCGATCCTTGGCGAGAGTCATCTTCGATCATCCATACATTGCCCGCATCTACAAAGAACGCCCCCTCGAAAAAGCTATAAATCGGAAAACGGTATTCTATATTGGTCTCAAAAATGATTTCCCCAGGTTGTTCAAAAGAATAATCAAACTCATTGGGATTGGACTCAATGGTAGGAGGCGTATAAGACCCAGGACCCAATCTTCGGGGTGCCCAGGCCCTGATGCTGTTGCTTCCTCCGGCAAAATAAAACTTTTCGTAAGGCAACGTAGCCGATACCCCATAGGGGCGGGCCAACCCAGCATGTACTCTAAAAGCCAGCTTTTGTTTTTTACCCATTGGTAGGTAATAGTGAAAGCTGGAATTGAGCCGATAGAACTGAAAATAAGTCAAATCAGAAATTTTACCGGTTCCTCCCAAAAAATTCCGGTCAATCAAACTAAAAGTTGTTCCTCCCGATTCGCCTAAAAACTTGACATAATGCGAATTCCGAATTTGTCCAATATTGGTATTGTTGAAGGTATATGTAAAGTAATAACTGCCCACCAAACCAGGTACAAAACTCGAGATGAGCGGATTACCCAACGCAGCTAGTCGGGCCAACTCCGCAGAAAAATCATCTGAAAGGTTTGCATTGACCAAACTTACCTCAGAGATGGTCAGGTTATAACTCGAGTAACGCTTGAACCACAAATAAGACATGGAACTACGCCAATTGGTACGAAAATACTCTGGTCGATTTACAAAGTTATACCCCAGGTTGATCCGGGTTTTGGGGCCGTAGTCGTTGAACAAAAACCGAAGCTTGGTCGGAAACAAGATGAGCGGGAAGTTGAGAGAAGCGTTGAGACTTACTTCCTGACTGCTAAATCCCCGATTTTGCTCCGAGGCTGCGGTTTGTCCGTCAATGGAGAACTGAAAGTTGATCTCAAAAATTTCAGCACCGCCAAACAAGTTGCGGTTTTTGAGCGATAAGTTGGCAAAAGGACCAGGCAAACTTTGGGCTACGTTGAGACCAAACTCACTGGTAAATTGGTATTTTTCTATGGGGCTTGCCCGAATACGGGCATTGATTCTCCCAACCTTTTCTCCGTTGTTTTTTTCTGGAATATCAAATACTGTATTTACAAACTTGAACATATCCAGGGCTCCCAATAAACTCTTAGTCCGAAACACTTGGTCGTTTTTGTACAAGCTTCCAGGGTTGAGCTGTACCCGATTGTCTAAAACACGTGAAGAGTACGGAATGCGTTTCCCCAGAAACTGATACTTGATTTTTTTCTGAGAGATTTTCTCATTGTACCGTGGTCTGGAGGTGGTCGCAATTTCCTGATTGGGTTGGATTTCAAGGGTCACCTCATCTAGTCTATACTGACGATGATACTTTTCTTTACCACTTGGTTTGTTGATAATGATTTGACAATACACCGGTTTCAGTTTGGGTTGGGTAGTGTCTCTCAAAATGGTCGTGTCTACATTCACCTCAATGTAGTTTTTATGAAACGTATAAAATCCATTATTTTTGAGGTAATTCACAATGCGAACGCGTTCAGTATCAAAGTCGTCCTGGTCAAATCGTTTATTTATCTGGATTGGGCTTGCCCTACGCGACTCAGGGAGCGTCAGTAAAGAATCAATCACTTTATTTTCGGTGATGTACTCAATTTTACCCAGCGTAAAAGGAATTCCCTCAGTGACCTGATAGGTCACTTTCACTTTTTTCATTCGTTCGTTTCGCTTCGTAATTATTTTTACTTTTGCTTGGTAAAATCCCTTGGTTTGGTAGTAGGTTTCTATTTCGCGGGCTGTTTCCAGGGCTCGAAGGGAATCATAAAACACTGGGGCCTCGCCTACCGATCGCATCCACCAGTTCCCATCCCGAAGCTTGACGCTCAAATCCCGGAGTTTCTCTTCTTTTTTCTCTCGTAGTTTACGTACTTTGTCGGTGACTCTCTCCCTTACCCGTTCGCGACGTGGCCCGGGGGGTACCTGTATAATTTTTGCCTCTTGCCGATCAATCAATGTATCGTATTTGGCGCTCGTTTTAGCCATTTTTTCGCGTATTTTCTCGGGCTTGAACCGACGCTTGCCATAGTTGTAGGCCACCACTGAGGGATACCCAAACAATACCCGCGAATTGGTTTTTTGACGATATAGCTCTTCTAACTCTCCTTCCGAAAGCTCTTTGTTTCCCTCAATACTTTGTGAACGCAGAAAATACTGGTCCTTTCTCCATTTTTTAGTGCTGATACACCCCGATAGTAAGCCCATCGCTAGTAGTAAACCTCCTAAATAATGAATCGATTTTGACATATCAATGATTTTCATGATGGTAAACCATACGTGAGCACCCTTGCTACCTGATTGAGTACCCAAATTGCAGGTATTTTTTTGATTTGCAAAAATTTTAAAACTGAATCTGATAACTTTATCTTTGGCTTTTTTAAACCCGATTGGGACCCTTATAGATTCTATTTTTAAACCTTTACGAAGTGATAGAAGCAAATATTTCTAAAAGACAACTTAAGTTGTTAAACGCACTACAACTTAAAAAATTCCGTAAGCAACATCAGTCTTTTGTAGTTGAAGGAGAAAAAAGTGTAGTGGAAACCCTCAAGTCAACCTATCAGGTAAAGGCACTGTTTTGCACCTCTTACTTTGCTGATCAACATGCCACACTGCTTAAGAAAGCTTCTGAGGTATGGGTTGTGCCCGAAAATGACCTCAAAAAAGCGAGTTATTTTCAAACCAACAACCGTGGTTTGGCGGTGGTAAATATCCCTGATGCTACCGAGCCCACTCCTTTGCAAGCCAATGAATATGGTTTGGTGTTAGACGGCATCCAAGATCCGGGTAACCTGGGTACCATTATTCGCATTGCCGATTGGTATGGCATCCAGAAAATTCTTTGCTCGACCGATACTGTAGACCTTTACAACCCTAAAGTAATTGCCGCTTGTATGGGGTCGTTTCTCAGGGTAAACATCTCTTTTGTAGACTTGGAGGCTTACTTTCAAGCAGCTCCTCCCACACCGTTATACGGTGCTTTTTTAGATGGTCATAACCTACACGAATGGTCTTTTCCCAAGCAGAAGGGTTATATTGTATTGGGCAACGAATCTAACGGGGTCCGGGATTACTTGCAATCCAGCATTACCGACCGCATCACCATCCCCCGATTTGGTCAGGCCGAATCGCTCAATGTGGCCATGGCTACCGCCATCATTTGTGATCACGTGAGGAGGAGTTTTTAGTTTTTTTTAGTTAGGAGTTGGTAGTTTTATCTAGTCCACAGTCGACGGTCCATAGTCCATAGTAGCGCAAGGCGGAGCAATAGGAA
>CALDJV010000438.1 GCA_937899305.1 uncultured Cytophagaceae bacterium | reverse complement strand
CACAACTGTATTTCTTGTGAAATTTCCAAAGAAAATCACTGCGAAAGGTCAGTTACTACATTCTCAATCATGCCCAAAACCTGAGACTACACATTTTTAAGTAGTTCATAAAATTCAGTTTCATTCATCGCTACAAAAGCCGCATTCAGTCCCTCTTTCAAAGTTTGGATTTTTTCATTTTCAAATTGGTCTAATTCGGCTATTTTAGCTTTGATTTTACTAAACTCAAAAAATTCGTAATGCTTCAATTCATCTAGCACAGGGCGTATCAAGGCCTTTTCCTCCAAGGTAAAATCTGTAACGGCTACTCTGGTCTCCGGCTCATTTACCCGATCCATGGGCTCGCGAGACAATCCTGGCTCATCAGATGGCTTTTGATCCAATGGCAGGGTAAACCAAAAAGAAGTTCCTTTTCCTTGTACTGATTCTACTCCGATTTCGCCTCCGTGGGCTTCTACAGCCAACTTACAAAAGGTGAGTCCTAACCCCGTAGAACGGATTCCTCCTGACTTTTTCTGCTCTGCTTGTTCAAACCGCAAGAATATCCTTTCTAACTTATCGGCTGGAATCCCTACTCCTTGGTCTTTTACCCATATCTTAGTTTGCCCAATGTTCTTGTCTGGCAATACCACGGGCTCATTGGTCACTGTAATGGTGCCCCCTTGCAAACTGAACTTGATGGCATTGGTCAATAAATTTGTAAATACTCTTCCTATTATTTCGGCTTCTCCCTTTACCCAATCTTGGGCCTGTATCTGAATATCTAGCTTTAGGCCTTTTTGCGAAAGTAACAAACCCACCTCTTCACCCGAAGCTTTTACCAGTGACTCTAACCACAAAGCTTTAGTTTGTAACTCCATCTCGAGGGCCTCAAACTTTTGTACATCTAGAATGTTCATCACCAAATTCAGCATTTTTTGCCCTGATTGGTGTACTACTCGCTGATTTCCCGAATTATACTGCCCCTTGGTAAGCCCAATAATTACATTCAATGGGTTTTTGAGGTCATGCACAATCATTCCCATCATCGTTTCCTTAAAGTCACCCAATTCTACCAATTGGTGATTGGTCGCATTCAATTCTTCCGCCTGTTGTGATATTTCATCGTTTTGCTGGGTAATGAGATTGTTTTTTTCTAATAAAACCTGATTGGCTTTTCGCTTGATCTGGTAACTTCGATACACGTAAAATCCCAGTACCAGAGCCAACAAGATTCCTCCTAAAAACGCCCGATTTAACAACTTTTGTTGCTTTAAATCACTGTTCAATTGTGCTTCCTTGAGTAACTGCTTTTGCTTTTGTTTTTCAAACGTAAATTGATTTTCCAAGCTGGTAATTTTCTTGATTTTATCCTCATCTACCAGCGAATCACTCAAATGCTTAAAAAGCTTATGGTACTCATATGCTTGGCCAAAATCTCGTTTCATCTCGTATATTTTTGCCAATTGTTCGGCCGCATCTTGCTCCGTATTTTTATTTCCAATACGACGAGATATCGCAAGCGCCTCCTGACCATACCTGAGGGCCGAATCGGGTTGTTGCAAAGCTACAAATACTCTGGTCAATCCGTTTAGGCTAAAAGGCTGCACATAAGTACTCTTAATTTCTTTGGCCAAACGCACTGCCAACTGATAACAATACAGTGCCGAATCCAGCTGGTTTTGCTTTAAATATACATTGCCTATTCCATTACGAACAGTGGCTATTGTGCTCTTATTTCCTTGTTTGATCGCAATTTTTTCTGCTTCCCGCAAATTTTGCAGCGCTTCCGGAAACTGATCTAACCGCATATGACAAAGCCCTATGTTGTTATAATTGCTTCTCAAGAATTTAACATTATTGACCGCTAGATTTACTTTCAGTGACTTCTTGTAGGTATCCAGGGCTTTTTCGTAATCTCTCATTAAATAATATGCGGAACCTAACGCATTCAATGCGGCTCCTTCTCTACTACGATTTTTGCGGTCCTGGTAAATTTTAAGCCCTTTTTGAATATGCGCGATTGAGTTGAGATAGTCCCCCTTGGTATAAAGTAATTGCCCATCCCTGACGTATACTTCAGCAATTTTTTCGGTACTTTTACTTCGGGTGTAGGCTTGGATGGCTTTGGCATATAGCGCTCGGGTAGAATCTGGTGCCTGTATATCATTGAATACCCTACCAGTATAATAAAAGACATCCCCTTGCTGTTCATCGGTTCCTGGCAAATCCTTGTAAAGCTTCATTGCTTCATCGAAGGCTTTTTTTGCCTCGTTGGTTTGTTGAGTCACTCTAAACAATTGCCCCTGCTGAAAGTACACATCGGCCAAACCTTTGTAATCTTTATTTCGCTGAGCGATCTCTTTGGCCTGTTTCAAGTTTTGAAGGGCTTCTTTGGCTTGGCGCTTTCCTTGTGCTTTGGCCAATGCTAGCAAGGTGGTGAGTTTTTGTGGTGCGTCTAATGTCTCATTCAGCGCTTTCTTTAAACTATCTATAATCAAATGATTTCTTGAGTTGCCTTGAGCATACACCGCTTGGGTACCCAATAACACTACCAATAGGAACACAATTCGTTGGGCAATCATAGTTGTACAATGGTTTTATTGATATAACCAAAATACAGTTTTTTTCTCCTAAGATAAAATTAAAGTGGGTTCTAAAGTGAAAAAATAACCATCTCAGAGCGCTGTTATTTTGATCAATTGCCTGAGCAGATTTGTAAAGTATTTTGAAAGGAAACGGCCCTATCTGATATGCATACCCATACCAAATAAAAAACAGCCACTCCAGGGGGGTGACTGTTTTGGCTTATTTTCACTAATTATTGAGAACATTAACTAATAGAGGAAAGTCTTTAATATCTTTTGGATAAGTTAAGATACGCAATAAAATATGGTGAAAGGCTACTATAGGTGTTAGCAATGTGTTAGACTTGGTCAAAAAAAATCGGAGTTGCAGTAAGTAAGCCTTGAATCATGAACATTAGAACAGCCAAGCCTCAAGTCACTCTGCTGTCAATCCAATTATTTTCCTGACAATTATTTTTCGGCCCATTTACTTTTCTGGTTCCATCTTTTGGCTTACTGGATAATGTTAAAAATGAATGAAATCAAGCAACAATACACGTCTAGTGATCTCAAAAAAGCATTTTTTACCACGTGTAATAGGGTGTAATATTTTTTTAGTTCAAATACCATAAACTTGCGGCCAGTAAAGTTGCAAAGATTTTTAGTAAGGTAAGTACCTCCATAATTCCTTGAATGGTGAATCCCGATAAAGGGCCGAATGCTCCAGATTGGTTCATGGAATGATATTCCCAAGATGCTGAAACTTCTTTGTTCATCAAACATTTCGATTCATTCTATCGGCTACAATCGATTCTAGTGTGTAAGGACACTTATTTTGAACATATTACAGAAGGAAACATTGAGTTTCCCCGATATTATTGAGCATCATTTATTTTTTCAGACTATATTTAAATGGCCAGAACATTTATCGATACTTTTATGAGTATTAACACTAGTAAGGCATCATTCTAAAAACTGATAGTATATGCATCATCCATTAATATCCAATTACCGTTTGTTGGAGCTCATCGGAGAAGGAGGCTATGGCCTTGTTTACAAAGCTCAACAAAATAATACCGGCCAATTGGTAGCCATTAAAATACTGAAAACCAGCCAAGGGCAACAAAAAAGTAGCCACCAACAAGCGCGTTTTGAGCGAGAAACTCAGCTTTGTGCCCAGATTAATCACCCCCACATTGTAAAACTACTCGATAAAGGACATACCCACGAAGGCGATTTGTTTGCGGTGTTTGAGTACATCGCTGGACAAACCCTCAAGGAACGCATTACTCAACAAGAAGGACTTTCGGTATTGGAGGTCAGTACCCTTATGGGGCAAGTACTAGATGCCTTGGTATGTGCTCATGAGCAGGGCATTGTTCACCGTGACCTGAAGCCACAAAATATTATGATTACCCATACTGGGGCTGCTCCTCACATCAAGGTACTAGACTTTGGCATTGGCACATTTATCTATGATTACCGTGCTCAGGATTATAAAAGTCTTACCCTTACCAAAGAAATGGTAGGCACCCCCAGTTACAGCGCTCCCGAACAACTAAG
>CALDJV010000437.1 GCA_937899305.1 uncultured Cytophagaceae bacterium | reverse complement strand
AAGCGGTTTGATATACTCATATGCAACTATATTAGTGTGTCAAAATGTGAAATATATAACTTAGTACTCTGTAAACTAAATACTTTTGTAAATTGTATAACGACAAATTGACTACTTTTTGTTCCAATTTAACATTTAGATAATCAAAGACGCCCCTTCGTTACCCCATTATTTCCTTATTATCTAATCAGCTTATACTTTTTCAAGAGACAGGTGCTGTCAGGGTCACTCAATCTCATTATATATTCCTTCATTGTTAAATGGTTATATTGTTCCGCTTCGCTCATTGTTGCATTGCTAAATGGCTGCGCGAAGTGATGCATAATTTCTATTGTTCCGCCTTCGGCTGATTGTTCTATTGTTAAAGCTCCCCTGACGAAGGAAGGGTCTTGCGCGAAGCGATGATTTATTTCTATTGTTAGTTCCTTCGGCTCCGCTCAGGACTAAAGGTTCCGCCTTCGGCTCATTGTTAAATGGTTGCGCAAAGCGACGTATCATTTTTCATTTTACGTTTTTCACTTTTCGTTCAATTAGTCGACTATGGACCATTGACTATGGACTCAGAAGTAAAAAGCTACCAACTCCTGACTACTAACTAAAAAAAACTATGGATCATCGACTGTGGACTTTTTTAAAACAAAAAAATCATATTCCTCGTCACTCTACCTTTTGATGTAATGTAAAAGCCTGAATGTCATCTAGTACACTTGGAACGAAGGCATTTTTTCCGAAAAGCCAAAACTTCCATACAAAAGTAGCACCCGGTTTCATTGTTTGAAAATGTTGAAATTTGAGTAAACCATGGGTAGCGTCCTTATAGGTTTTCACCAGATAGCTCACTGGCTGGTGTTTTCTAAAAATCTTCTGATAACTCGTAGCTGACTTTTGAAAATCGACATTCAGGTCTTTATTTCCAAACAAGGCAAATACCGGGCATTTGAGTTGCCCCAATCCTGCAGTAGCATCTGCTTTCATGTTTTTCTGCACAAAATAATAACGCTCCTTGGTCATTAAATTAAGCTTGGACTCTAACCTGGCCTGTTTTTGATGCTCACGGGCGATGTACGCTTCGTAAGTTTTATTCTGAAGTAAAAAGTGGTGATCTTTTCTATTTTGAACAAGTGCCTCCGCAATCTGTCGAGCATTTTTACCTTCCCTCTTCAACCTCTGGGTAGTCAAGTAGTTGCTTTGTTCCATCCAATTGATGGCCCCCGAAACGATGATCATAAAATCAGGGGATGGCACCGTGGAGTGGCTTCCTATTAAAGGAAGTACCCACCCTCCTTGACTGAAACCTATAACGCCAATTTTCGAAAACCGCCATTTTGGATGGGTACGAGCATAAGCGATTGCATCTCTCACTTCTTGAGCGCGTGCTTCCATATCTTGCGCCAACCAATTCCCTTGTGAAGCCCCTACTCCTTTCTTATCCCAAGCCAAAGTGGCCACTCCGCTTTCGGCCAAGTGCCTCCAAATGGGCTCATAATATCCGTGGGCATTGGCTGGTAGTGCCCCATCTCCATGCACAAAGATCAATAAAGTGAGGGAGTCTTTGGGTGCTTCATCAGGGATATTAAACACACCCGACAAAGTGTCTTGGTTACTTAAAAAACGCATCGGATGAGTGGTGTAATTATTTTCTGGCAACCATATAAAAAATACGAGTAAAGCCAGTAATAAGAATAAAAGGCTCCTTTTAACAATTTTTTTCATAGCTCATTCTAAAATTTAATTCCTACCTCAAACGCAACACCCCAATCAGCATTAAAAATGCGGGAAGTTTGCAACCGTTGAAAAACACTCGCCCCTAAAACCAACCCTAGCGCACTTCGGGGTATGTACATAATACCTTGTCTGGAACCGATCCCTATCAAAAAGTTTTGTGAGTTTTGGCCTTGTCTGTCTTTTAATATTTCTACCCCTACTGGGACATTTAATGTGACATTTGCATAAAAATTTGGCAGTAGCTTGATATAAACCTGACTGCCAAAACTCAGAGTATAGGCATCCATCATTCTAT
This sequence comes from uncultured Cytophagaceae bacterium, assembly GCA_937899305.1. Lineage (GTDB taxonomy): Bacteria > Bacteroidota > Bacteroidia > Cytophagales > Microscillaceae > Microscilla. The sequence continues at coordinate 7,162 of CALDJV010000437.1, read as the reverse complement.
ACTCTGATCCTTGGGTGGTGGCTTCTTTGACTTGCGATTGTCCCAGAGAAAATATAAAAGGCACAATTACTTCTTCTTTATCAGAGAAACCAATATAGCTCAACTGCCAGCCTTGGGTATGATGCCCCATGCTTCTTTTAAAAGTGACTAAATGATGCCAATGCCCCAGTGGTTTGTCTTTGGTAATGACTAGTTCGTCTACCCCCGAAGGTTCGTGAAGTATTTTGGGGTCTAAATATTCAGGTACAAGGCGTTTTGCTTGTTTCTCCTCAGCAAACTTCATCAGGCAATGCTCGAGTAAACTTCTGATTCGTTTCTCGTGGGTGCCGACTATTTCTGACTTTCTCGAGATAGCAAAAACCTCGTCTTCGTAATGTTCTGTAGTATAGATCCTTTTTAGTTTAGATTGTTCCTTTTCATAAAAAGCCAATTTGATTTCAGCCCTTGCCGTTACCTCCGAGGTAGATGTTTGCGCTTCTTTTACTTGTAAATAAAGGATCTGAAGTAGGACGGGTTTTGTTTGTGAGGTTTGCACAAGTGACTGGTTTACAAATGCATGTATGGCTTTAGGCACCCCAGGTGTCAATTCAATGGCTATTTTTTCATCCAGGTTATTTTTAGTGTAGCCAATGTTTTGCTTGTTTTTACGACTATCTATTACTTCTTGTATGTAAAAAGAAGGTGAAGCAATTTCAAACTTTACTGGCTTCAAAGTAATTTGCGTCTGCGCATGCCCCCATTGAACGACCAATAAACCACCTATAACTAGGAACCGATCAATAGTCCATTTCCACTTTTGCGAAAGGCGTTGTTTGTTGATGACTTGTAAGTTTACTCTACGGTAAGCCATCATTAGCAGGCTCATCGCCCATAAAATCATTTTTTGATATTTCATAAACAATTGTTGTTGTGAGGGGACCATAGCATCAGTCAAAACGAGTTTGAACAACTCATTATGTCGGTATATTTGACTGATTGTTTTATATCGCTAAGATAGGGGGGATTGAGGGAGGGCTGATGGTTAAAAATGGACAATGTGAGAGGTGATATGCCTCAGTTATATAAAATCTGAGTCACCGCAATGCAAGTCATTCAACCTCTTGCTTCAGAGGATTTGCTACGTTTCATTTGGTCTCCTTATCAGTAAGACCAAATGAAAGGAAGTAGTCGGTGATCGCGAAAATATAGTGATACACCAGTCTCCTATTCGTTGGTCTTACTGAAGAGCAATGTCATTAAGTGAAGCGCTATTTATAAAAAAGTGAATGACGAATATTGATCAGTGAACTCCCAATTATGAAGTAAAAAACGGTGATATGCTCAGTTATTGCAAGCGTCAGCCCCCCCTTCTTACATCGTTGATCAGCGTTCGTTAATCAACATTCTTTCACTCACTTAATGACATTGCGCCAAAGGGGCATCACCGAAATTGACACGTGAATCAAAATTTTTCCACTAACTTCTTGACACCGTACTGTAGGGTAGCTACCAAGTAACTAAAAGTATGAAAATCAAGCCTCTACGCTCGGCTTCACCTTGGGGTTTGGTTGGTCAATATTAAACTGCTCCGCAAGTTTTTGCAGGCTTGCTTCTACTGCAGGCAACAAAGGAATTCCGGTAATCAATCTTTCTAAATGGGCGTTGCGCTCTGGTTCTCCTGGAATCAGGACTTCCTGCCCTTCTACGGCTTTGGCTTCTTTGAAAGTTTCAATCCATTGGTCCATGTGTTGTTTGAACTCAGTCGCAGGCCGGAAGGCATCAATACGCATGGCTCCAACAAAGTGCCCAGTTCCTTCACCCACCGGAGGCGTTCGTTCCTGGGTTTTACCCGCAGTAGCAAAAGGAGGCACCCAAGGGCCATAATTGGCACCCGAAAGCACTCCTGACAAAATATCTACCATGGCTCCCAAAGCATACCCTTTATGACTGCTATGTTCCCGATCGCTTCCCAAAGGCAACAAAGCACCTCCAATTTTGGGTTCGTGTGGATTATGGCTGGGCTGCCCCTGTTCATCTTGTACCAAACCCAACGGTGATTCTTTTTCCTGGCGTTGCAAGATTTGCATTTTACCGTAGGCTACTGCACTCGTAGCAAAGTCGGCCACAAATGGAGGATAACGCTCGGCTGGAATGGCTACGGCAATGGGATTGGTGCCTAGCAGTTTGTCCAGCGAAAAGGTGGGAGTCACCAAACTACTGGCATTGGTCAAGGTCATTCCGATCATATCATAGCGTAAGGGCATCATGGCGTGGTGTCCCGCAATCCCAAAATGTCCTGAGTTTTTGACTGCCACCCAACCAGTACCCACTTTATGCGATTTCTCAATCGCGATTTCCATTGCTTTGGAAGCTACTACCAACCCTAAGCCTCCGTCACCATCTACTACTGCAGTACTCGGAGTCTCATGTACTACTTTGATATTGGGCTGCGCATTTAGCCGTTTCATTTCCCATTGTTTGACATACCCTGCCAAGCGCGCCATACCGTGAGAGTCTATCCCTCGCAAATCGGCACTGATCAATACGTCAGCAGCTTGTTCGGCGTGTTCGGTGGGGCAACCAATTTGCTCGAATACTTCACGGGCAAAATTATACAGATGGAGATGTTGATAGTAAGTAGTCATGGGAATCAATTTTGGTATAATATGAGCAGATCAAATCGCGTAAAACTTCCAAAGCTACGATAAAGACAAGAAAACTAGGTAAACCTGAAGGATAATTGTTACAAATTCTTGTGATTACACAATAATTTATAGGTTCTTCGTTCGAAAAAACAAAATTTCAAAACTAACAGATTATCACAGAATTAGCTTTTCTAAATATTAATTTATTATTAAATCAGCCAGAAAAACAAATTTAGATTGACTTTATAGCATAAAAATTGCCCTAATGGTACACAACAGGCCAAAACACCTCATAACTGCTCACTTTGGCATCGTTTTTTGATTTTAAGTTTTCACTAACACATACACTACCGAAATGATCGCAACAATGAATGGGACCAACAACATATCAAATCTATCCCAACAATACCCCACAGTTGCCTCCTGGGTCAAAGAGGACTCCATAGAGATTACTCACGAATTTAGAAGAAATATAGTGGCCCGTGCTTTAGACGCAGAAGGGGTGATTTGGGAGGGTGACGGCTTCGGTAGCCTCGATGAGGCCATGCAAGCCCTGGAAACAGGTATCAAAAAGTGGATCAAAGATAATTTCTAAAATATAATCATTGGTGAAGGCTAATGTCTTTTTGTTATTATACCCTTCCAAATCCTCATCTTATATAAGAATTTTCAGGTATACTACCCTGCTCCTGATACAAGCCTCCCACCTGTATTTACAAAGGTAAGCTCAGAAAATCACGCTTGTTCTTGTAGCATGCCTCACTACTCCAACTCCTGACCAACATCACCGAGAAAATCCTTACCTTTGGGTTTGCCAAACAAACTAATTGTACGCCTATGCCCCAATTCCAAAGCATCCAACAGGCCTTTGAATGGTTCTTGGAAAATGTATACCCCAATTTACCCGCTGAGCAAAAAACGTCTACCTTGCGAGGCGCCAAACATACTTATTACAAAGAAGGAGGAAAGGTATCTACCAAGCGGATGAAACGCATTTTAGAGCAGTTTTGTAAGTATGAAGTGATTCATAATATAGAAATAGAGGAATAAATATCGTTCCTTATATTTCACAAAAAGAACAATTTTATTTTACTCCCATCAATACCAAGCCATCATTGATCATTTAGAGCTCACCATGTTGGAGTTGCGCTATTTGGCCAATGAGTTACTTTGGTTGAGATGGATTCGAGCGCATCAGCAAAACAGTTAATTTCAATCAAACCGTTGTTGGTGTGTAAGTCATACAATACCAACAACGGTAGAAGCAATTCTTGAGAACTCATTAAAACATACCTTCAATACAAATCCACGCCTTTTGTTTGCTTTATAGCGTACCACCTTGTAATTTTCGGGGATGAAAAATTAGAAACCCATTATGAAAAAAATTATTTGGCTTTGGTGGCTGGTTCCCTTATTAACTTTCTCTCAGTGTAAATTCAACTCTAACAAGGCAATTCGCTACAACAACAAAATCATTCGTTATCAAAAAAACATCAACAACGAAATCTCTTCTTTCTTTGACATACTCGAAAGGTCTGACTCTTCGAGTACCGACTCGGCCAAGGTGATTCCAGCCTATGATGACCTGGTCAAGAATGTAAACGATCAATTGGACAGTACCCGTCAATTGAAACCCATCGATAAAGACAGTACTTTTAAAGTAGCCGCGGTGGAGCTATTCGAGTTTTACCAGCGAATAGTCCAAGAAGAATACGCTCGCTTGGTGCCCTTGGTGATACAAAAAATGGTCACTCAAGAAGAGCAAGATTTGATCAAGAGTACGATGGAGCGCATCAAAAAGGAGGAAAGTGTGCCCTATCAAAAATTTAAAAAGGCCCAGTTGACCTTTGCCAAAAGATTTGGTTTCGACAAGCAAATATCTGGTCAGTAAAGAATGGTTATATTGTTCCGCTGCGCTCATTGTTAAATGGCTAAATGGTTGCGCAAAGTGACGTACTTTAATGATTATTAATTATTGATGATTGATTGTTCCGCTTCGCTCATTGTTAAATGGCTAAATGGTTGCACAAAGCGCTATAGTAATTGTTGATGATTGATTGTTGATGATTAATTCTGCGAAGCGAAATATCATTTTTCATTTTACGTTTTTCACTTTGCATTCAATCAGTGGACTATGGACCATTGACTATCGACCAAAGAAAACTACCAACTCCTGACTCCGAACTACTAACTAAAAAAACTATAAACTTATGAGCACTATCGAAAAATTCACCTTCTTTTGGGAAACCCGTTCTCCTTTCTCTCAATGGCACCCGTCCGATTTTGTGGTAGAAGGCATTACATTTAACTGTGCCGAACAATACATGATGTATCAAAAAGCCAAGCTCTTTGACGATGAACAAATTGCTGAACAAGTATTGTTGACTAAAAAACCAAGGGATCAAAAAGCCTTGGGTCGTCGAGTACGCAACTTTGATACTGCTACCTGGCAAAAACACTGTAAAAAAATTGTGTATGATGCAAACCAGGCCAAATTTACCCAGAACGAATCGCTCAAAGAAGCACTATTGGCCACTGCAGGTACTGAGTTGGTAGAAGCCAGTCCTTACGATAAAATCTGGGGCATTGGCCTTACGGCTGACGACCCCGCAGCTCAGAGTCGTGATACTTGGCAGGGTACCAATTGGCTGGGCGAGGTTTTGACTCAGGTGAGAGAGGACATTTTAAATCCTAAAGACTCATGAAATACGCCATTGGTGGGTTGCTGTTGATCATCACTTTTGCCGGGTTGATATGGAAACTTAACCCTGCATCCAGCAATTCACCCTCTGCTGGTTCGGCATCGGCGCTCCCCTTCCCTACTGCTATTCAAAACATTCCGGTGCCAACTGGCTTCGAGCGGGTAAAAGCTACTCCCCAATCGTTTGGTCAATATTTGCGTAACCTGCGGCTCAAGCCTGACCCAACGGTGTACCTATACAATGGCCAAAAAAAACGAAATCAGCGGGCTCAGTACGCCGTAATTGACATAGACGTAGGCAAAAAAAACCTGCAACAATGTGCTGATGCTGTGATGAGGATAAGAGCTGAATATTTGTTCGGACAAAAAAAATTCCAGCAAATCAAATTCAATTTTACCAGCGGAGATCCTGCCTTATATACCCAATGGCGCCAGGGTTACCGAGCCCGCATACGTGGCAACAAAGTAAGCTGGCGAAAAACTCAAGGATATGATGCTTCTTACCACAATTTTAGAAAATACCTGGAGGTGGTTTTTACTTATGCGGGAAGTTATTCTTTGGCCAAAGAGTTAAAAAAAGTACAAAATATTCAAGACTTACGCCTAGGAGATGTATTTATTCAGGGAGGTTTTCCGGGTCATGCGGTGTTGGTAGTAGATATGGCACGACATTCGCGCACTGGAGAAGTATTGTTTTTGCTGGCTCAAAGTTATATGCCAGCTCAAGACATTCACCTATTGAAAAATCTAAACAATAGTCGCTTAAATCCCTGGTATAGTATTCGTCAGGTTCGGGAAGAACTAGAAACCCCGGAATGGACTTTCAAAAAGAACAATTTAAAAAGGTTTTGATAATGATGAAAAAATCGTTGGTCTATGGGTTATTCATGATGCTCATAGTAATTGCAAGCTGTGGTCCCAATGGAGGATCTGAAAAAGACAATAAAGCGGACTCCACCAACCGGGATAGTTCCCAGGTAAATAAAAATACTGAACCTGAAAATTTTCCAGAAGCAGCACGTGGTTTTGATAAAAGCTACGTTGGGAAATTGGGTGATTTGAAACCCATTAGAGCTAATATCAGACGTTATGGCAACAAGCTTTCGGGTACTTATTGGTTGATTGCTGATGGACAAGACGTGATAATAGATGGTACCATTACTGAGGAAACATTTGAATTGAATGAGTTGGATGGTAATGGAAATAAAATTGCAATCATCAAAGGACAATTCTCAGAAAAGGATAGTTTGATCAACGGAGAGCGAATAAAAGGGGATGAAAAAACAAAATTCACCCTTGCTACAGCCGCTCCAATGGCACGCTCTGATTGGAAGTTGGGCCACGCAGAGGTGTATGATTCTACCAAAACAGGTACTTGTAAAATTCATGTATCTTATCCTAAATTTATAGGTCTAAGCGATATACAAATGCAAAAGCGAGTGAATGAATTGATCAAGGTTCATTTTCCGATTGATGAAATGGAAGCCTCATTGCAAAGCTGCGATCAACCTTTCAAAGACGACATTAATTATGAAGTGAGTTACCTGAGAGGGGATTTGATTAGCATTACTAAAATTCATCACTTAGAAAAGAATGGAGAACCTACTCCTGGTGAGTCCTGGGGGATCAACTTGAACTTTCATACTGGTAAAGTATACGAATTGCAAGACTTTTTCCGTCCAGACTTGATTCCAGCATTGAACAAAATGCTACAAAACAAAGTCAATGAATCGTGTGGGGGTACCCTTACTCCCGAACAAATGAAAAAGCTTGAGCTCAAGCCTAATAACATTGAAGGGTTTTCTTTGACGGATAACAAAACTTTTAAGAAACCTAC
>CALDJV010000436.1 GCA_937899305.1 uncultured Cytophagaceae bacterium | reverse complement strand
AATAGTAATTTCCTTTTTATAAATATACGAGCGGAACAATGTAGCAATAGAAAAAATGCAACAATAAGCCAAAGGCGGAACAATAGAATAATGAGCACTAGGCTTCATCAGTAGTTAGTTTTTTCTTTTTGGATTTTCCTTTGATAGCAGCTACCAAACGATCAAAATACACCAAGTACATATCGGCTTCCAGAATACGTGAATCGTTTTTCGCTTGTCGTAAGAAAAACAAACCAATCCAAAATAGAATAAAATTGGCTCCCCACATTCCGTATTCTACTTCTACGATAGAATCTTTAGCCCACTTTTCTCCAGTCATGGAGAGTAGGTAAAACACAATAAAAAATATAATGGAAATCAGGATAGGCACTCCTAGTCCACCTTTTTTGATGATTGCCCCCAATGGTGCCCCAATCAAAAACATAATGATACAGGCAAATGCACTCGTAAACTTTCGTTGTTTTTCAATGGCAAATATATTGCGTTCCTTGATAATGTGTTCCCATTGCTTGGTGCGACTTTCCACAACGGTTTTCACATTACTGGCTCGGTTAAACGCATCACGGTAAATTGTGGGTAAAGGTTTGGTAAATCGATTAGTATCGATGGAGACCTTCCAAGTTTTGGTCAGTTTTTGTAAGGGAGTTCCTTTTTTCAGAAGGGTATCGATGGTACGGTCCCGCATATGATACAAATAATAAGGACTGATGTATTTGAGGGTCTTTCCTTCGATATTTTTCCGATAGTTGGCCAAAGAATCAATGTCATTGTCTAGTTCAGTGACATTACGCATAATTTTATTACTCTTAAACAGGTTCTTATCAGTGGTATCCATATTGAAGGATTCCAAACTGAAAATCATTTTGATATGGTCAAAATCGTTTTTTAAAAACTCTTCAGAAGGGCGTACCCCTTCTCGTTGTTTGAGCTGCTCGTAACGCTTGCCCTTGAAAAGCTCAAAAGCCAGGTAAGAACCTTGATTGAAAGTATACATTTGTCCGGAATCAGCCAAAGTAACTTGTTTGTTACCGCGACGGTCAGAATGGTCATAAATGATCACATCTTTCAAAGACTTTCCATCAGGATACTTGTGGTTTACCTTGATACTGTAGTTGGGAATACCTCCGTAGAAGGTTCCTTCCTTGATGTCCAGAGCAGGTTTGGTTTGGCGGATATCATAGAGCAAACTATAAGCATTGAGGTTGGCTTTGGGCACCATGTTGTTGTTAAACCAAAACGATACACCTGCCAGCCCTACTACAATGATAAAAAGCGGCACCAGCACCCGAATAAGCGATATGCCAGAACTTTTCATGGCAGTAAGCTCATAGTGTTCGCCCAGGTTTCCAAAAGTAATCAGGGAAGCCAATAATATGGCCAGAGGCAATACCATTGGAATGATGTGTAAGCTAAAGTAAAAGACCAATTCGGCAAATACCAAGTAGCTGAGTCCTTTGCCCAAAAACTCATCTAGATAATGTAATAGCTGTTGTACCAGAAAAATAAAGACCAGTACTGATAATGTAAGTATAAAGGGGCCAAAAAATGATTTTAGCACCAATTTGTCAATTTTTTTCATTCAGTCTTATATGAATTTTTAGTAGTTTTTAACTACCCTCCGATTACTTCACGTAAATCAGCAATGAGACCGTCCCACAGACCCATTAAATCTTCTTCATTGTCCATTTCTGAATAATCGGTCACCTTCAAAAAAGTGGAATCAGTCATTTCACTGTGTTCCAAACGAAACTCAATGTAGTTGGCATTCTTGACTTTCTCCTTGTCGTCGGAAATAAATTCAAATTTAACCATTTTATTGGTACGATGGGTTACCAATCGGGCAAAATGATCTTCATTGTCCCAAACAAAGTTGAAAATCTTGTTGGCATTGTCTTCTTCTACTTTGGAGGCAAACCACTGTTCGAGTCCTCCAGAGGTGTATAAGAAGGAGTAAAGACGCTTGGGGGAAGCGTTGATTTCATACTCATTGATAAATTTATGTTTTGCCATAGAACTCCATTTTTTAATTTATGAATCTGGATAGTAGGCCAGCGAGCATTTATAATTGGGTTGACAAGCTCAATAAGGCTTGTATTATCCTTACAATCAAGTAGTTATTCAATAATACCTACTTATAGACAACGCATTATTGGTTGTATTTTACACAAAAAAATTTGAATTATTTTTAGTTGACTTTTACTATAAGGGTGAACAATGTGTGTATTTTTTTTTATTAACCCAAATTTTAATCGGTGAATTCATTCATTTAATTTCAAAGAAATATTTTTAATACCCTCTAAATCAAATACTTGAATCTAATAAAGCACGTTTAAAAATAAAATTTTATCAATTATTTTTGCAAACCCAAACTTATCACTTATTTTTGCACTCCAAATCACGGCGAGGTAGCTCAGATGGTTAGAGCGTCGGATTCATAACCCGGAGGTCGGGGGTTCAATTCCCCCCCTCGCCACTAATGATTTTTAAAGCCCTGTAAGTCAAGTACTTATAGGGCTTTTTCATTATAGGCCTATTTTGTAAAAAGAAAAGTGGGAAAATAAGGAAGTAATTTTAAAGTCATCAATCTTCTTTCATGGCGGTAACTCCTGATATTACATAGCTTACAGAGATATCCTGTTCAATCTAGTCCTTCTTATTCACAATCTCCTCCCCTATCTAACCCAAACTCGTATTTAACTTTAAAAACAATAAATTTGAACTCATGCTTCATTGGCGTCTTTTAGTTAAATTTCTATCTTCTTTAATGACAGTACTGGTCATCATTTTATGCATCATTATGGCCATATTTGGGGAAAGAACCAGCTTCAGTTTTTCAAGTTTTATGTATTCGTGTTTGGTTGGCTTGGCCTTAGGAGGTCTTTTCTTGTTCCTTCCACGCGCTATATTTCCACTCGGAATAGACGATCCGGTTTATTGGTGGTTTCAACGTTTGATTCATAAAAAAAGTAAGGAAGATCACAAATTACTCGCTTTTCTCAATAGCACAGATGTCACCAATCAAATAGTAGGTTATCAATTGTGTGCTGGCTTGCAAGGAAAATATGGGGTGGACGTGGTGAGAACCCTACTGGAAGATGAAGTAATGTGTTTGGAATATGGAGTTGCTATGCACCATTACCATCTATTTAGAGACATAGACTTTTATCATTCACCCCTTATAACAAACGCCAACATACAGGAAATCTCAAAAAATATTACCAAGGCATATCACCTTCAAAGCCTTTGTATTGAAAGGATTGAAATTCCTAATTCTTTGAAGTTTCCAAACAGCATACGACGTTTAGAGGTTACTGACCAAGATTTTAGTCAAGGCGTGCCCGCGAGTATTTTGCATTTAAAAAACCTAAACCATCTGTGCATTGAAAATTGTCATCTAACCCATTTCAATACCTTTTTAAAAGGCAAACACTTATTACCTAAACTTAACAGTTTGTATCTACCTCGTAATGGGCTCACAAATGAGTTCTTACAAGATCTGCTAAGCAACCCCACTTTAGCGGCAAATTTACAACACCTATCCATAGCTGATAATCCAGGTATTACCCATCTTCCAGCTGCTCTTTTTAAAATGAAAAGCTTAACTTCTCTAAATATTCAAGGTTGCTCTATACAAGAAATTCCCTCAGAAATCACACAATTGAGAAAATTGAATACCCTTTACTTCTTGCAGTCATCTCATGTCAGAATCAAACTACCTGATGAATTAAGCACGTTATCTAAATTGACTTTCATTGATTTTAACCGACTTTCCGCACGTATGCTTTGTAGTTTAAATA
>CALDJV010000435.1 GCA_937899305.1 uncultured Cytophagaceae bacterium | reverse complement strand
TGCCACACTATTTAAGTGGTTGAAGGATATTAAATTTTTATAAGAAAGCCCTGCTTTCTCTTGTTCTAGCTTCTCATTTTTGAGCAAGGTCAGCTCTTTTTCTTTTTCGTTGTTGATCAAAATTACCTTGTAAGCAGTACTGGCTGCCAGGACCATAATTGTGCTACTCCATCGCAAAATTTTTGTCTCAAATTTTTTCATCAGTGTCACTTCTACACCATTTGGCTTCATAAGCGATTCAAAAAGGCTGACTTGCAGAAACCATATCACCCATACCAAGCACAGACCAATCAGGACATAATTCCAGTACTTTTTACGGATAAAAAACTGAGGAATCATCCAATACAGATTGATACTAGATATCCCCAAATGTATCAGCGAAATCACCGTGGCCCTTCGTAATGCCAGTTGCCACTCCGCATTGATCGAGATTATAAAAGTGATCATCAACCAATAGCCTATCCAAAATAATATTCCAAAATATACTCTCCTCTTGGTACGTTTCGCCTTGTTCATAAGTGTAATTTAGATAGACTTTCAGGGTTTATGAACGAAAGCTAATACAAACACTTAGCTCCTTCAACTCAAATCAGTGAACAAACCCATTTTCTCAGTTAAATAGTACTTTTTGAGGGTTAAACAACATTTATGGCTCATTTCATCCACTTTAATGACAATTTTGCTCACTTCAATGATAATTCCCCTTGGTTCATTGATTAATTTTCAGCAATTGTTCAAACATCCTTTATTTGTAGGTGTTTTAAGCAATGATAAGCATATTAACAAACCATTATCACCAAAATACAATGAATCAACAAAAACTAAGGAAAATTGTGGGTATTTGCCTGTTAATGCTCAGCGTAAACTTGGCATTCGCCCAAAAATTTACCCTGAGTGGATACATCAAAGACGCTTCCAACGGAGAAGAGCTCCTGGGAGCTTCGGTGTATTTGGTAGAACTCAAAACTGGAGCAGTAACCAATGAATACGGTTTTTATTCTATCAAAGTGGCTCAAGGGCAGTACACTATCAAGTTTAGCTACATTGGCTACCAAACCATTACCAAAACCATCAACCTGAATAAAGATCAAAAACTGGACATAGAATTGCCAGTAGAGGGCAAAGCTCTTGAGGAAATTGTGGTAACCAGCACCAAGCCAGATGAAAATATCCGTAGCATTCAAATGAGTGTAAATAAGCTGGAGATGAAAACCATCCAAAAGATCCCAGCTTTTTTTGGTGAAGCCGATGTCATTCGCAGTATTCAACTGTTGCCTGGGGTAACTACGGTGGGCGAAGGAGCGAGTGGGTTTAATGTACGAGGAGGTAACATTGACCAAAACCTTATTTTGATTGATGAAGCTCCAGTATATAATTCAGCCCATGCCTTGGGATTCTTTTCAGTATTTAATCCTGATGCCGTAAAAAATGTGAAGTTGATAAAAGGAGGAATTCCGGCCGAATATGGTGGACGGCTTTCGTCTTTGTTGGATGTTCGTTTGCGAGAAGGAAATAGTAAAAAAATTGAGTTAAATGGTGGAGTGGGTCTTTTGTTTAGTCGCCTGAGTTTACAAGCTCCCCTCATCAAAGATAAATCTTCGTTTATCATTGCAGGCCGCCGCTCTTATGTAGATGTGTTTTTTCCAGCTCTAGGAGAACCTCTCAGCAATAGTAGCATATTTTTTTACGACCTGACGGCCAAGGTCAATTATACCATCAATGAAAAAAACAAGTTATTTCTATCAGGTTATTTTGGAAGAGACAACATTGGCATCGATGCCTTTGGATTCAATTGGGGAAATGCTACGGCTACCTTACGCTGGAACCACTTGTTCAATGATCAATTGTTTTTGAATACCACCGTCTTTTACAGCAACTATGACTATAGCTTGGGGGTACCTGATCCTACCGATGGTTTTGAATGGAAAGCCAACATTATCAATTATAGTGTCAAGCCCGAGTTTACTTACTTTGCCAATACCAACAACACCATCAACTTTGGTGGTCAGGCTATTTTCTATCAATTTGTACCCGGTACGGCTACTTTTACCAGTGGTGGCATCAGCAATAACATTACTCAACCCGACAAATTTGGGTTAGAAACTGCGGTATACGTAAGTAACGAACAAAACATTGGCAACAAGATCACGCTACAATATGGATTACGTTACTCTTGGTTTGACTACCTGGGTAAAGGAACGGCCATTACTTTTGGCGACGCCCCAGCGGGTGAGCGACGAGCCCCGGTCAGTACCCAAGATTTTGACATGTGGCAGAGCATTACGCAATATGGTAACCTGGAGCCTCGTTTTTCGGCCAAATACATGCTCAATAATAAATCTTCTTTGAAGCTGAGCTATAACCGCATGGCCCAATATATTCATTTGGTGTCTAACAGTACTGCCTCTATTCCTCTGGATACTTGGACTCCTAGTACCAACAACATTCGTCCACAATTGGCTGATCAGGTAGCAGTAGGTTATTTCAGAAACTTTGGTAAAAACAATGATTATGAGTTTTCGGCCGAAACTTATTACAAGGTTTATCAAAATCAATTGGATTACATAGATGGGGCCGATTTATTACTTAACGAAAACCTCGAGGGTGATTTACTGAGCGGTGACGGAAGGGCTTATGGAATAGAGCTTTTTCTAAAAAAGAATTCGGGTAAATTAAACGGTTGGATCAGTTATACCTTGGCTCGTACCGAACAACAAGTGAACGGAATTAACAACAACAATTGGTACCCTACCCGCTTTGACCGCACCCACAATGTGTATATTGTGGCCCTATACAAGCTAAGTAAACGCGTAGAACTATCGGCCAACTTTCTATTTGCTTCGGGTACTCCGACTACCTTCCCTACCAACCGTTTTGAGTTTGAGGGCATCGTAGTACCACATAATGCTGACGAAACCAGAAATAACTTTCGCATCCCAGCATCGCATCGTTTGGATCTTTCGCTCACCTTATTGCCCAAGAATACCAAGAAACGTTGGCAAGGCAGTTGGGTATTTTCCATTTATAATGTGTATGCCAACCGAAATCCATTCTCGGTATTTTTCCAGGCAGATGCCAACAATCCTTTGATTACACAAGCGGTACGTTTCTCGGTCATTGGGTCTTTGATTCCTTCGGTTACTTACAACTTTAAATTCTAGCAGTACCATAATCTACGAAAAAATGAAATTTAAAATATATAACTATATATTATGTTTAGTAGCAAGCATTGGGATGATGTCCTGCGAAGATGTAATTGATGTCACATTGGGAGACAGTACTCCTCAATTAACCGTAAACGCTTGGATCTCTAATCAGTTGACTACCCAAACCTTTAGGTTGTCTATCAGTCAAGACTATTTCAATAACAACCCCGCCGCAGGTGCCAGTGGAGCTACCATTGTAGTCACCGATAATTTGGGGAATACTTACAATTTTGCTGAATCAGCCGATACTCCCGGTAATTATACCAGTAATTTTCAAGGTTCCATTGATGCCACTTACACATTAAGAGTGAGCTATCAAGGTCAAGAGTATCAGGCATCTACGACCCTAAGTCGAGTACCTCCCATCGATTCTCTAGTATTTGAAAAAGGTGAAGAAGGCAGCGCAGGGCCAAGCGGAATTACCAAAGGGCTTCGGGCTGAGTTTTTTGCCAATGACATTCCAGGAGTGGGTGATTTCTACCGAATTAAGAGTTATAGAAATGGAGAATTAATGAACGATCCAGGTGACCTTGTGACCTTTCAGGATTTGAATGTAGACGGTTTGCCATTTATCCTTCCTGTACGCCAAAGCATCAACCCCAATTCCGATGATGGTACTGGATTTAGTCAGGGAGATGTGGTAAAAGTGGAATTACTATCTATCAGTGAAGAAGCATTCTTGTTTTTTGATCAACTCGAGACGCAAGTTACCAATGGTGGATTATTTGCTGATCCCATTGCCAATGTACCTTCCAATATCAATAATGTAAACCCGAATGGTCCCAAGGCGGTTGGTTTCTTTTATGCTTCTGGGGTAAGCACCATTGAGAAGACTGCCCAATAGAATAAGTATTTAAGTGCCCCTCATTGTTTCAAAAGTTGAAATCCAAGCATCAGGCTTTGGGTTTCAACTTTTCGTTTTTTGAATCATAATTGTTCGGCTTTTACTTTAACTTTACTATTGAATTAAAAATTATGAGAATTTATGAATACCATATACAAAACCGTTATACTCACACTTTTGAGTCAATGGATGGTCTTTAACGCCATTGCTCAAAACGATAAAAAATTGACTGATGCTACGCTTAGCAAAAACAAAATCAAAGCCCATTTACATTTTTTGGCTTCTGATGAACTCCGGGGTCGGGACACCCCATCTCCTGAGCAAATGATTGCAGCCAAATACCTTGCAACGCAACTCCGAAGTTATGGGGTAAAACCACTTCCTCAATACCCCAATTACTTACAGCCGGTAAAAATGAAAAGGAAGGGAAAACTCCAGGAAGTAAACTTGAATTACGCTAGTAAACAATTCAAGTTTATAAAAAATACGCTTTTGATGGATGGTGGAAGCATTGATCTTGATCAGGAGGCTGTGTTTGTAAATCACGGGACTAAAGAAGATTTTGATAAAATAAATGTCAAGGGGAAAATTGTCATCGCACTTTGTGGAGATGGCAAGGCCAGCAGTGCTCGCAAATGGTTTCGTCTTGGGAATGAAAAACGAGCTCTGGCACAAAAAAAAGGCGCAGTAGCCTTGGTAGAGCTTTACCGTAATCAACAATTGCCCTGGAGAGTATTGACTCGGTACTTCGCGGACGGTGAAAGCACCTCAGTAAGTCTATCCGAAAGCCAAGGTGAGCCATTTACCCATATTTGGCTCAATGATCCAAAATTTCAGGAAGCCAATTTTTGGAAAAAAACCAAAAATCATCAAACACAAATACGAATTAAAGGTACTGGTATCCAACAATTTAATACTTACAATGTTGTAGGTTATGTAGAGGGAAGTGATGCCAAACTTAAAAATGAATACGTTGTTTACTCAGCGCATTATGATCACATAGGCACAGGAAAAGCCAATGCTAAAGGAGATAGCATTTATAATGGAGCCCGTGACAATGCAGTAGGAACAGTAACTGTACTGGGAGCAGCCGAAAACATTGCGAAGTATCCTACCAAACGATCTGCCTTGTTTGTCATGTTTACTGGTGAAGAAAAGGGCTTGTTAGGGAGCAATTGGTATGTCAATCATTCTCCCATTGCGCTAAACAAAATCGTATATTGTTTTAATAGTGACAATGGCGGTTACAATGATACCAAAGTAGCTACGATTATAGGTCTGGGGCGAACTACCGCTGATGTATACATCAAAAAGGCTTGCCAAGCCTATGATTTGGAGGCCATAGACGACCCGGCCAAAGAACAAGGGCTCTTTGATCGCTCTGATAATGTAAATTTTGCCCAAAAAGGAATTCCGGCACCTACTTATAGTTTGGGATTCCGGGCTTTCGATTCCGAAATCATGAGGTACTATCACCAGGTAACCGACCAAGCTGATAATCTCGATTATGACTACTTGTACAAGTTTTTTGGTTCTTATATCTACTCTTGCCGCCTAATAGGCAATGCTGCTACTCGTCCTTTTTGGAAAAAAGGAGACAAGTACTATAAAGCAGGTAAAAAACTCTATAAAAAATAATGATATTCACCCTCGGCAACTCCAAGTCGAGGGCATTTTAATGTTTGCTATGTTTATTAAGAGAAATCAAATATTTTATTATAATGCCAGCAATAACAAAAGTATTTTGTTAGAAAACATAGATGCTTTGAGCTTTGAAAAAGTGTTTCTAACCACCATTTATCCTACTCCTGCCATCGATACTTCATTTAATCCGCGGGCTGGTGAAATCGACCAAACCTATTGTATAGATTACCAAGGACTTTATTTGATAGAGGAGGATTTTTATGCAGAAGCCTTTACCCCTGATATTGTCATCTATTTTTTTCCTTCTATCGATCCCGATTCGTTTTCGATCAACAAAATGCTCTTTCCTTATTACAAGGATAAAAATGCAGTGTATAGTCATCGAAAGTTATTGGTGGGCCTCAATCCGAGATCATACAATAAAGCCAGTCAGATAGACCAAGTTGCCGATAAAACATACGAGCGTTTGCCTCATCAAATTATTTATCAGTATCCTTAACGCAAAAAGTTGGGCAAGTAAACTTACCCAACTCTTTATATCCTTATCAATGCGTTGACTTTAATTGTTAACGATTACGCCCGTACTGCTCGTGGCTCGATACCCAATCAGAAGATGAAATTGCTGAAGCCAAAGAAATTTCTCCGGCCAATACTGCTCCTGCTACAATCTCGGCAAACTTATTTACTTTGTTTCTGCCGTAACAGTCTAACAATTCTAAGCATTCTTTTTGAGTTGCCAATCCTACCCCTCCTCCATAAGTAGCTACAATCAAAGAAGGAATGGTAATAGAAATGTATAGATCTTTCTCTGGAGTAAGCTCACTATAAAGCACCCCGGCAGAAGATTCCGATACATTGGCTACATCTTGCCCAGTAGCAATAAACATCGCGGTGATGGCATTGGCTGAATGCAATCCGTTGTTGTTCGCTCCCGAAAGTATGGCGCCAATGTTAGCCACCTGTCCGTGGTAAGCCAACTCTTCGGGTTTTACCCGCATTCTTTGAATCAAAACATCTCGTTTTACCACGCATTCGGCTACCACTCGTTTTCCGCGGGTTCTCATCACGTTAATCTGAGACGCTTTTTTGTCAGTGGCGAAGTTTGACTCTAAGAAGAACTTCTCAATCTTGTGGTCTTTGTAGTTGTCCAAAATCCAGCTACATGCCGCGAAGGTAGCTCTACCTACCATATTTTGACCTGCGGCATCCCCTGTAGAGTAGTTAAAACGAAGGAAAGCAAACTTATTAGATAAATAATGATCAATGTACTGAAGCTTGGCTACACTTGAGGTAGTTTCAGCATGGTAAGCAATCGTTTTTTCGTGAGCCTTCACCCAAGTTACAAAATCGCGTGCGCCTCGAGCATCATCAAAAATAAATACTGGGGCACGTTGCATTGCATCTCCAATGATGGTACATTTTACCCCACCACTCATATTCAATACACTCATTCCACGATTATACGATGCTACCAAAGTGCCTTCTGCAGTAGCTAAAGGAATCAAAAAATCTCCCTGAGCATGTTCACCATTCACCTTCAAAGGCCCGGCAAAACCCAATGGAACTTGAGATACACCAGTAAAATGCTCACAATTACCCGCAGCAATATGAGGATCAAAAGAGTAGTTTTTTACGTGATTCAACTTCTTACCTGTATATTGCTCAACAAAATCTTGACGAGTCTTGATGGCTTTTTCACTGTAATCGTCTAAATCGTCCCGAGGAATTTTTTTCGTGTCAGCAGCAGTTTCGTCAGAAATGGCATCATCTACTTGTAATTCTAGTTTTCCAAATGGAGTAGCTTCAAACGCAACCTCGATGCTATGTCTACCCACTGGCAAAGCGTCCATCTTGGCTACTACTCTAAAAGTTTTACGAAGAGGAAAGTCAACGGGATCATCACCAGTAATGTCTTTTGGAGCCAATGGTTTTCCATCACCCAGCTCAATTTTTACTTGATCAAGTGCTACTTCTTTCCCTCCAATTTTTACATTCATCAGCCCAGTAAGGGTGGCATCACTTAATCTGTTTTTAATAGCAAATGAAACTCCACCATCTTCGTTTGAGAGGCTACCGTGTGTATACAATTGTTTTAATAAAAGACTAGGAACGAGCGTCATAGGATTTATTAGTAAGGTTAATAAATAAAATTATAATAGTAAAAACCAGATAGTTTTTTGTGTAAGTAAAACGGAAAAAATAAAGTAATCCAAATTTGATGTAATATCTGGTTGCTACACGATGAGAAAAATCTTTGCCCCTTTAGTTTAACCAAAGGAGCTCCTGAAGTTCCTTACAGGACAAGTTTTTGAAGAAGTATAGCAGCTAGAGATGAGTCAAATGGATTAGGTTATTGATGTAGTTTTACTAATTAGTAATTTCAATAGGTTTTCAGCAAAGCTTTTTATGTCATTTGTAATGATGTCAATGCTGCTAACTCAATTTTTCTTCTTTGATCACCTGGTCGATGAGCCCTTCCAGGGTACCCTGCGAAAAACCATACTTTTCTGCAAACCGCAGACAAATGGTGTACTCATCGTCGTGAATCTGGGCATCGATCAACATCATGCGCACCAAATCCTTCAATTGAAATAATCGCTGCTCATTGGTTTCAGGAATAATCATATCAAGATTTCGATAGTTGTCGATGATTGGGGAAACATCTTCAAGGCTTAAACCAAGCTTGCGGGTAATTTCAGTCAAAAAAATCTTTTCTTCAATTTGTAATTTTTCATCAGCCATTGCCAATAAGTATAGATTTTGGAAATGGGCCAAACTTTTTTCCTTTTGACTCATAAAATTTTAGGTGTTATTGTAATAAGTAACACACCAAAAATAACTTTCTGATTTGAAGAGCTCCGTTCGCCAGGTCGGGAATTTCTGCTTTTGAACTGGATACATCGTTATTTTTTTGCCTTTAGTTAAGCTACAGGCAAAAAAACTAATGACCACAACAATATTGTGTTGAGTGCTACCAGAGGCCAAATGCCTCGTCTCAACCCAAAATTTGTTCTGTAAACATTGCCTTCAAAATAAGTAAATTACTTTTTTAGTGTCACTAAAATTTGTTAGTGGAGGTTTTAGAGAGTATCCAAAAAATAACTTACCCAATTGATAGCCATTCTTTCACGAATATATTTCGTTATTTTTCTTTCCCGTAGCGCTGCTATGAGAAAGAAAAATGACCTCATCTATCCACAAAATTATTGGCTCTAATGGGGAGAATATTTATTGAACCCTCCCTTACAAAAGTTTAATTTATCAAAAAAGTTATTATTATTTCCAAAATCCGACAAAAATTACCTGAATACCTTCATTTTTAATTGATTGATGTTGCTATTGCATATTGAGCCAGGCATCCCAAATAATAAATCGTAGGTAAGCATCAGAATTGGTATCGCAGCTTTTTTATCCGGTAAGGTTCATCAGCCTTCTACCTTCAAAAAAAAGGCACTTGTTTTTTTTTGGCATAATTTTCACAAATAGAAAGTTGATGCTA
>CALDJV010000434.1 GCA_937899305.1 uncultured Cytophagaceae bacterium | reverse complement strand
CATATATGAAATATGAGTTGGTTCCTCATTTAGAATTCGTTACTCGTATACAACCCGAATATTAGTACTTCTTAAATGATCTCCTAACCGTATACCTTGTCCATTGCGATAGTTTTTAATACGATTGTAGTGTACCTGACTAATGTCTAAATAGCCTTCGTATACTCGCCCCAAGGTGCGCCATTCGCTCTTGTTTCTCAGTTGACAGGTACCATCTATCGCAACATTTACGTGCAAACCACTCGTTTTTTTATCCGCAAAAAAATTATGCCCCATATCCTCATAGTTACCATAAATCAAGGCATTGATGCTCTTTCTTTCTCTCAGTTCTTGTTCAGTAATATGTTGATTGGGTACTTCATTGATGAGTTCTACGAGTTGGTCTTCGTTGATTTGTACACAACGTACCAGGTTATTGAATTCTTCTCGACTCAATAGTTTCGGGTTCACGTAAATATTTAACCCGGTTTCGATTTTGTGGTTTACTTTTAAAAAACGCACGGCTGAATTTCCCACTGGCGCTCCTTTGCGCCCAATATCTCGGGATACTACTTTGCCGTTGTACACCAAATCAAGGTGGATATACAATTTGTTGTCTTCCGAATCTCGATAAGAGGTGGTATTCAAATGAATTTCCCCTCCGTTACAGGCAATCATTCCTACTTTTTCTTGGACCTTGGCTGGGCCACAGCTGGTGATTATTCCGCTCAAGCATAGTATTCCTATCCAAAAGTATTTATTCATATTTAATAAGTTATTGTGCTATATATTCCTAATTTCAATATTGCAAATGTAAAACCCTCCTAGTTAAATATCTAGTTTTGAGGCCAGAACTATTCTAAATATTATTCAAAACAAACCCTAATTAGTACTATTAAATTTTCTTTGAAATAGCAAATTTTTGTGGTTAAATTACCTCTCAAACTTTACAGAAGTAATATTTCAAGCAATCAAGTCGTCTCAAATTCAATATCAACCCTGTTTCTTACCCAATCATGTCACAAACACCTGATTTATCACTTTTTCGCTTCAAACATACCCTTCGGGTTCGCTGGGCCGAAGTAGACCCTCAAGAAGTCGTTTTTAATGGCAATTATCTCACTTATTTTGATGTTGCTTTTACCGAATATTTTCGAGCGTTGGGCATTACTTATCCCGAAGGCTTGACCCAATACGGCTGTGATTGGTACGTCAGAAAGTCTACCATTGAGTTTCAGGCTCCCGCTCGCTTCGATCAATTGTTAGGTGTTTATGTACGCATGGCTCGGTTGGGCAATACCAGTGCTACCATCCAACTAGAAATTGTGCATGAGGCCCATCATTTGATTAGTGGAGAGATGATTTATGTAAATGTAGATGTCAACACCCAGCAGCCGATGCGCCTGCCTGACGCCTTGAGGACGGTATTTGAAAAATATGAAGTATCTATAGATTAGGAAACGATGAACCAAGCAACTCAAATTGTACAAATTAATCCGGTATTGCCGGTGGGTAATATGCAAGAAAGCCTGGACTTTTATGAAAATAAGATGGGTTTTAAAAATGTGTATGACTCTACTCAATACGAATCGGGTGAGATGAATTATGCGGTGATGTGTCGTCAGAACTGTTGCATCCACTTGCAGCTTTTCAAGGATATTCGGCCCGATTTCCAACCTCAAATACGTATTGAGGTCAAAAATATTGGGCCTTTGTTCGAAGAATATCGTAGTAAAGGGTTATTGGATCATCAGCCCACCTTGCGAGCAACGCCTTGGGGCACCCGTGAATTTGCTTTCTATGACCCTAATAATATGGCCATTACTTTTTATGAGGATGTGTAAAATGATGGTGGTGTTTCATGAGCAATTTGATTTCAGCCCTGACAGTTTTTGAAAACCAATCAGGGCCCGAAAAGATAAAAGCTTTACTTTTTTGCTTGTTTCATTGATTTTTGCCAAGCATCCACGACCTCCTGGGGCTTTCGTCTTAGCAAACTCTCGTTGATTGTAAATTTTATAACGCCTGTTTTATCGGCTCTTCCCAGCCAAATGTTGTAATTCTTAAAAAGGGCATTGGCCAAAGTTTTGAGGTCAATTGTACTGTCCAATTTTAAATGAAAAATATTGGTACCATTGGTCAACCTGTTGAGTTGCACACCTTCCATTTTATCAAGAGCGGTGATAATTTGGGCGGCATTGGTTTTCACTTTTTGCCAACGCTGCTCAATGTCTTGCAAATAATGCAAAGCCATTGCAGTGGCATTCCAAGACTGAAAGGTGGTTCCGCCATATATCTTCATCTGGTGGGTCAGTTGGTTGATCACTTCAGCTTTCCCACATAAGATCGCTCCGCTCGAAGCGTGGAGGTATTTATACAGCGAAATGTATACGGTATCGAACAAGCTGGCGTACTTGGCTATCGGAACCCCGGTGTAAGCAGAGGCCAAGTGTAGGCGGGCGCCATCGAGGTGGGTTTTATATCCTTTTTCGCGACAATAGTCGGTCACTTTTTTCAAAGTATCAAATGGAATGGCCACTCCATCGGCTCGACGAACCGGGCATTCAATCACTACGGTACCAATACCACTTTTGAACACTTCGCCTTGGTTATAATATTGGATGGTACGCTTCAAATCCTCTAGTGCAAAGAAAGGCTTCCCCTGTCCTACTGGTATCAGCCGCTTGCCGTGTACTTCCTGAGCCGCATCGGCTTCGTCTCTAAATACGTGGCTGTTTTCGGGCACCAGTACCTTGGTATTGCTTCCATTCAATAGTTTGATGGCCAATTGATTTGCCATCGTTCCAGTAGGCAAAAAAATGGCTTTTTCTTTTCCAGTAATTTTAGCGAAAGTTTCTTCCAGTTGCTTGGTACTGCCTCCATTTCCATAAAAATCGGGCGCAATGGCCTGCTTTTGATTGATCTCTCGTAGCTTGTCTAAATAAGCTTGAGGTGAAAACCATAAGCCATCAAAAATAAAGTTGACTGGCGCCTGTTTTATAGCATAGTTGGTACCCGAGGTAAAGCCTTGGGCCATACTTGCTGCAGGTAACCAAATGGGCAAGGTAGACAAACCCAGGTTTTTAAGAAAACGTCTTCTTGGGGGAGTAATGGTATTTTTTTTCATGAGGTTATTGGTAATCGTTGTTTAACCAAAGTCGATGGACTCTGAACCCATAAAGTAACAGATCACCCCCTGATTTACAACTATCCCAGCTTTTCTACCTTTACTTTTTCCCAAATTTGATCGATATGGTCCTTAAAGGAGGCAGGTGCCTTGGCAAAACTCCCTTCTTTGCGTGTGGCTTTCATCACAAAAGCATCCTTTTCTTTTCCCATTCTGAGCTCAGCTGTCCCGTGCATTTCATAAAACTTGTCTCGCTCAATCATTCGAAGGGTGAGATCTGCCGGGCTCACGTCGCTTCGGCAGTAATGAAAATAGGTGAGGGTAATTTCTGCCCAACCATTTTTGTCTACATCAGTCACCGTAAAACCTTTTTTGTGAAACATCGCCATGACATCCAAGGGGCCACATTTTTCAATCCATTGATCTTTGCGGTACATGACGTAAGTATCTTCCTTTTTCACCCAAAAGTAGGCATACGCCTCCGCTCGGGTATCAGGTTCGTCTATCATCCGGCCACTGGTATCAGCCTCTCCTTTTTTATCTACAATTTCTCCTGTTTCGGTCAATATCACCCATTGTTCTCCGTTTTTATCTCGCCAATGGGCCCCATTTACCAACTTCCCCTGGTACTTTTGCATTACCTGAGGAAGCTTGTTTTTATCAAAAGGTAAAATTTCTAATTTCAAAGAAATGTTGTCACCTTGTAATTGTTGGTAGGGAGCCCCTGGCATCGTCAAGTTGGCTTGATTGACCGCCACGTTTGATTCATTGTTTACAATATCACCAGTATTTTTTTTTCGCTTGCCACTGTCACAACTGCCTACTAAAACGCCCAGGGACAATAACATCAGGAGGGTAATTTTTTTCATCTGTCTAAAGTCTGTTTTTTATCAGTAATGAAAGACAAATCACTTGTCAATCATCTATTTTACCCTTCATATGTCAAATATCAAAACTCAAACTCAAATTTTTCTTCTAGTTCTTTTTCTCCAGCTTCTGTTTGGTAATTGGCCATATCATCCACAAAGGCATCTATTTGGGCTTTAGTAATACAAGGCATACAAATGATGTGAGCCGTATCGCCTTCGGTCGCCAGTTGCCATTTTTCTTGAATCCTTGCTGGAGTTTTAGGCAATACTACAGTAATGGCTCCAGGGTTACGCCAAGCGCTGATTCCTATTTCTTTGAGGCGCATCTCACAATATTGAGCTACCTCTAGGCTGTGTTCGTAGCGCGCTTTCAACCCCTCGATGCCTAGTTTTTTGAGGGTGTACCATAAAAACAGTGGGCTATGCCCGTTACGAGAGCCGGTAATGGTGGTATCTAACGACCCAATGTAAGAAATACTTTTGGCGATGCGGTCTCGAGTAGACTTTTTGGTAACAATGACTCCACACGGAATGGGAGAACCCACAAATTTGTGCCCACTGATCGAAATACTATCCGCTCCATCTTTGAAATCAAATGGGGTACGAGGGGTCATAAACGCCCCGTAGCTTCCGGCCAGTGCCGCATCACAATGAATATAATGGTCATGAACGGCCAGGTTTTTCAAGATGCCTTTGATTCGGCTCACATCGTCTTTGGCTTCGTACATGGTAGTGCCAAAGGTAGTCAATACAATGGCTGGTTTGTGGCGGTTGAGCCTCACTGTATTCTCAAAATCTTCGTAATCTATTTCTCCATTGGGTTGCGAACGAATGACAATACTTGGGATATTGAGCAGGTGGATATTTTTGCGCACGCTGTAATGGGTAGACTCTGAATAATACACCATTCCTTTGGGGAAACTCTCCCTGGCCAAGTACAAACCATACAAGTTACTCTCTGAACTACCATTGGTCACATATCCCCAGTAGTTTTGAGGGTTAGCCCGAAACAATTTGGCAAAAAATCGTACCACTTCTCGCTCAAACTCGTGGGTATGTACTTTGTAAGTGCTGCCTTCTTCGTAAGGATCACCAATGTTGTTGATCGGAAAGTCTAAAAAATGATGGATGGCTGAATAATCAAAATCTTTGGAAGTGGGATATCCCAAAACGCTTTCGCGAGAGACAGTCATGTGTTCATCCAGCAGCTGTAGGCGGGTTAAATCGTCGGCAGTGATGTTATTTTTGATAGATGCTTTCATAGATTTTTGGTTTTATGTGTTACATTCCCTGATTTTATTTATTGCAAATTTAATATTTACAGATTATATTTCTGTTATAAATTATTAATTCAGAAAATAAAGTTTTATTTACCATAAAAACCATTTAAAGTTATGGTTTACGTTAAAATAAAATCAACAAACAGCAAAATTTTCGGGCATGGATGAGATAGACAGAAATATTTTGAGGCAATTGCAACAAAATGCCAAACAAAATACCAAAGAAATTGCCGACAAGGTAGGTTTATCGGTTTCTCCTACTTATGAGCGAATAAAAAAACTAGAGCAACAGGGGTTTATAGTCAGATATACGGCAATACTGGATCCTGACAAAATCGGAAAATCAATCAAAGTCTATTGTCATATTTCGCTTTCTAACCACGCGCGCGAGTTGATTGACAATTTCAAGAAAACAATTCTAGATTTCCCCGAAATCGTGGCCTGTCATCACGTATCGGGTAACTATGATTTTCTACTCAGGATTGCAGTAAAGGATATGAACGAATACCAACGCCTTTTGATTGATAAACTCTCGATTATTCCAGGGCTATCGGGTGTGCAAAGCACCTTTGTGCTGGAAGAGGTAAAAGGTGATATGGGATATTCTTTATAAAGGAGAGTTTGTATCATCACAGTGGGGTTCTTTGAAGTACTTCGTGTTTTATCAGATGGCTGGCTCTAGATATTACCTTGCCACCTGTTTCAAGAATTTTCCTTCACAAAATCTCTTATCAACCATTAATTATTCTGATTAAAATCAAACATCAGTATAGAAAACATCTAAATATTTATATATTGTAAATCATACCACTAGACATTTTGGCTAAAGTGGGCAATGAAGACACTGCCCACGGTGCGGCAGCCTTCGCTGGTGTCTCCACAAACGAAAAATGTCTAGTAGTTGATTGTAAGTACAATTATGAAAATTCTGATAGGTTGTTTTTTACTGCTTACCCTTCAAGTTCAAGCTCAATTGCCCCTGCCTATAAGGCTGGATCAAATCTCCGAGGTTAAAAACATTGCCCGCCAAGTCGTCTTTTTGAGGGATGACACCCACCAACTGAGTTTCAAACAAATTTTGTCAAAGGAGGTCCAACAAAAGTTTCAACCCAATCGCCAAACCATTCTCAACTTAGGTTTGGGCAATTCCAGTATCTGGATTAAGTTCACGGTCCAAACCAGTATCCGTACTTCACCATACCTGCTTGAGCTGGGCAACGCTGAGATTGATCAAGCCACCCTGTATTGTGAAAGCATGGGGCAGTTACTCAAAAAAACAACTTTAGGAGACCACCTGAACTACCAAAAACGTGATTTCAAAACCAATCATTTTTTGTACGAGTTGACCAATCTCTCTCCTGGCCAAACTTATACTTATTACCTGCATTGTGTTACCAATGGTACGCTCAAATACCCTTTGACCTTGGGCCCTTTCAAAGCGTTTTTAGAAAAAAACCATCGGGAAGACCTCATTATAGGGATTTACTTTGGTTGGATGTTCATTATGATATTTTACAATCTTTTTATATGGATCACCACCAAGGAAACGAGTTATTTATGGTACGTCACTTACCTCATCCCTACCCTGTTGTTTACTGCATCTTGGCGAGGTTATGCTTTGGAGTTCTTGTGGCCAGCTCAGGTCTCACTCAATAACTACATCACCTCTATGGCTGCATTGACCTCCTTGGCAGCACTTATTTTTAGTAATAGTTTCCTCAACACTTCCCGATTTGCTCCATTGGTGCGCAAGGTTTCTTACCTCGTCTTTATTCCATTCTCTGCGGTGGTGGTAGGTACCAATTTGGCCGGATACAATGCTACCAGTGTACAAGCCTTGCAGTTTTTGGCGCTAAGCAACATTTTTTTATACCTCATGGGGTTTGTGGTTTTGCGCAAAGGGTACAAACCAGCCCGTTTGTATTTGTTGGGCTGGGGGGTCATATTTATTGCCATTATTCACTCCACGCTCAGTAATTTTAACCTATTGCCCAAAAATGCCCTCACCGAGTATATGATAGAGTTGGGTACTTCATTGGAGGTATTGCTTTTTTCTTTAGCCCTCGCCGATAAAATCACTTTTTATCGTCGTGAAAAAGAAGTAGCCCAAAAAGAGGTATTAAAAGCGCTGGAAGTCAATAAAAAAATCGTAGAAGACCAGAATGAAATACTGGAGCAAAAAGTGGTGGCCAAAACCCAAGAATTGACCGCTGCTAATCAAGTACTGCTACAAAATGAAGGTGAAATCAGTGCGCAAAGGGATGCTTTGAAAGAACAGAACCAGGCGCTTTCGCAGTACCAAAAACGCATTGGGCAGAGCTTTCAATTGGCTCAAATCATTCAACAGGCATTTCTACCTACCAATGAGTTAATCCAACAAATTTTTAGCGAGCATTTTATCATATATCGTCCCAAAGATGTAGTATCAGGAGATTTTTATTGGTTGTGTCCTAAGCAAGACCACATTATATTGGTAGCCGCCGATTGTACTGGACATGGGGTTCCAGGCGCTTTTATTACTTTAATTGGCAAAAATTTACTTGATAAAATCATCAAAATCGATCAGGTGACCAACCCTGGCAGTATTTTAAACCAATTACATCAAGAAATTCAGGTGGCGTTTCGGCAAGAAAAAGGCAAGGGAAACAATGAAGGCATGGATGCTTCGGTCATTTCTATTCAAAAGCTCCCAGATACCCCACATCGAATGCGAGTTTGGTTTGCTGGTGCCAAAAACAGCTTATTGTACCTCAATCAGGATCAGAAAAAAATACACGAACTCAAAGCTACCCGCAAATCCATCGGAGGATATATCAACGATAGAGTTTTGTTTGAAACTCAAGTATTGACCCTCCCGGTAGACACTACCTTGTACTTGGGCTCTGATGGTTTGTCGGATCAGAACAATGTAACACGTCGCAGCTTTGGAAAGGCTCGGGTCAAAGCATTTCACGAAAACCACGCCCATCTCTCTTTGCCAGACCAAGGAACACTTTTGGAAGAAACCTTGCAAGCGTTCATGAAAGGTACCGAGCAACGAGACGACATTTTATGGATGGGGCTGAGGGTTTGAATTTATATTGTTACGCTGCGCTTATTGTTCTATGGTTAAATGGCTCTATTGTTACATTGTTCCGCTGCGCTCATTGTTGCATTGTTAAATGGCAGATAGTTCTATTGTTCCGCCTTCGGCTCATTGTTATATTGTTTTATGGTTGCGCGGAGCGGCTATTATTTTCGCAAATATGATAGTAATTGAGCCAAGCCTTGGCAAGCTATTGTACCGCTTCGCGCTACTATGGACCATTGACTATCGACTAAACAAAACTATGGACCATCGACTATGGACTGAAAATCAAAAACTACTAACTACTGACTACTGACTCCCAACTATTAACTAAAAAAACTATGGACTAAATAAAACGCTATAAATCACTTACAAATTCTTTTAAGCTTTCGTTTGCTACG
>CALDJV010000433.1 GCA_937899305.1 uncultured Cytophagaceae bacterium | reverse complement strand
GAAATTGAGGTTTGGTGCTCAAAGTCAAATTACGGAGATGCAACGGTGGGTTTAAAAACACCCACCTACATAACCATACAATGCCCCTACTACCAAGAAACTATCAAAACGATCGATTACTCCTCCTTGGCCAGGCAATAATTTGCTAAAGTCTTTTACTTGGTGTATCCTTTTGTAATAAGAGGCAGTCAGATCGCCTATTTGGGCAAAAACCACGGTGGCCAGTCCCAATCCAATGGCGGTCACCCAGGAAATACTCACCCAACTACTCGCTACCACTGCTGCAGTAAGTCCTGACAAAGCTCCTCCAAGGGTACCTTCCAATGTTTTATTGGGGCTTATTTGTTGAAAAAACGGACGTTTACCGAATATTTGTCCAAATATTTGACTAAAACCATCAAAAGTAATGACAATGAAATACCCCATCAATATCCAGTTTGCTGGAGTAGTAGCAGCAAAATAAACAAAGCCCAACGATACCACGATCCACATCACTTCGCTTTTGATATAAAACCTGATTGTAGCAGGATGTTTCAAAGCCACTTTGATCAGCTCTATTTGACCTATGCCTACAATTGCTAGAGACAAATAGAAAAAATAACGACCCTGAGCCAATATACTGATAATCACCCCTAGGAGGATCAATACATACATGACCAGTTTTGTCCAACGCTGTTTTTTTTCCTCTGTGGTCACGTTGGCTTTGCGGCTACCAAGGGCCATGCCAACGATACCGATCAGAATATAGGGCAAAATGTAAATAAAGATAGGGTGCATTTTTTACTGATTCTTTAATATCCAATACAATCCTTTTACATTGGTGCGAGGCTCTTTAATCATCAAAATAATGATAATTTCTTCCAGACAAGCCAGTATACCCCAGCCAAGCGCCAAGTAGCACAACCACGCCTGAAAACCAAATACGAACCATACAAATAGAAATCCTCCTTGAAGATAACCTCCTATTTTGAACATGTAAGTATGTAAACCGATGATGCCCCGAAATTTGACAAAAACCACAAAATAAGAAAAAAACCAACAGGTCAAATAGGCAATAAACCACCACTGGAAGCCTTGAATGTCATGGAGGCGAAAGTAAAAAATAGCCAAAAACGAAAGCACAAAAACGCCTAAATCGGCCCAGGAGTCAAGTTTTGCTCCAATTTTGGTTTGCAAACCAAACCCACGGGCAATGGCACCGTCTAATACATCAGTGACAAGGCTAATCGCAATGAAGACCACAAATAAACTTTCCTGATGGGTAAGAATAAAATATAATATAAGAGGGAAAACCAATAGGCGATACAAAGACAATATATTAGGCAGGTTCCAAAATCGCTCTTTTTGATTGTTTTTCATTATCTTAGGTCATTAAAAAAACAAATAATTGATCACTCATGAACTCAAATTTAGTCCATTCTTTTCTCATACTGGGCATTTTTGCCTTTTTATTTATCATCACCGATTGGCTACTTTATCAAAAATGTGCCATACCTTCCAAAGTATGCCGCAAGTTTTTACATATTTCTTCGGGCCTATTGGCGCTCTTGCTCCCTTGGTTTATTACCAGCCATTGGTACGTATTGTTTATTTGTGGTACTGCATTTTTACCCCTCCTGGTGGGTCAACTTTTAAAAAAATTCAAGTCAATTCATGCCATTGGCCGCACCTCAATTGGTACCCTTGTTTACCCCGTTTCGGTATATGGTTGCTTTTGGGTTTCCGAGTTTTATCAAAGTCGATTGTTGTTTTATTTTCCTATACTTATTCTGGCATTTGCCGATCCTATGGCAGAAGTGGTGGGCAACAAGTGGGGCAAAATACGCATTCATTTGGGGCCAGATCACAAGACCATCCAGGGTACACTGGCGTTTGCGTTGACCGCTTTTGGCATTCTATTGATTGGTTTGGGATATTTGGCCTACGACTGGCCCCATATATTTGTGATGGCAGGGTGCATTGCCCTATTTACGGCATTGGTAGAAATGGTCAGTACCAAAGGGTTGGATAACCTTACCATACCAGGGGCAGTTTTGTTGGGGTGTTACGCTTTTCAATCTTGGCTTTGGTGATAGTTGAGAGTTTTTTTTAGTCCACAGTTTTTTTAGTTCGGAGTCAGTAGCAATTAAATGAAAAACGTAAAGTGAAAAATGGCGCAAAGCGGAACCATATAACAATGTAGCCATTTAACAATAAAGCAATCAGTCGTAGGCGGAACCATTTAATTAATAGTCCATAGTTTTGCATCGCTTCGCGCAACCATTTAGCCATTTAACAATCAGCGAAGCGGAACAATAGAATGATTATCAAATTTGGAAAATAAGAAACTAATTATCGCTTCGCGCAACAATTAAACAATGAGCGCAGCGGAACAATGTAACAATAGAAATAAATCATCGCTTCGCGTAGCCATTTAGCCATATAACAATGCAGCAATGAGCCGCAGGCGGAGCAATTTAACAATGAACTTTGTATTATGCTGGTACATTGGCTTTGTATAGCGCAATATGCTCTTTTTCGCCCGCACGACGATATCCACGATACATTCCTACCGTATTGAAGGTAATGGCAATGTTTCCTTGATGATCGATGGCAATTAATCCACCTTCGCCCTGCAACTCCTGTCGCTTCATTTTCTCATGAATCAAGTAATTGGCTGCATCTTCCAACGACAAGCCCTTGTATTCCATCAAACAAGAAATATCATAAGCAGAAACTGCTCGTAAGAAAGGTTCACCATGCCCAGTGCAAGAAACCGCACAAGTGGCATTGTTGGCATACGTACCGGCCCCAATAATGGAGGTGTCGCCAATACGTCCGTGTTTTTTGTTGGTCATACCACCTGTAGAGGTAGCCGCAGCTACGTTTCCGTGGATGTCCAATGCTACCGCTCCTACGGTACCAAATTTTTTTGCGTTGTCTTTAGAGTGGTCTAAACGGTAGGTATTAGAAGCTTTGATTTTACGCCATTCATCATACCGAAACTGATCAAAGAAATATTCTTCGGGTTCGAAAGCAACGTGATAGAGGCGCCCAAATTCTTCGGCTCCTTTTCCGTGCAAGTATACATGACCAGATTTTTCGAGTATTTTGCGAGCAAGTACAATCGGATTACGTACATTTTTTAGCGCACAAGCAGCGCCCGCGTTCAGGTTGGCTCCATTCATGATAGCTGCTTCCATCTCATGGCTTCCGTCATTTGTAAAAACTGATCCTTTGCCTGCATTAAAAAAAGGAGAGTTTTCAAGAATCATTACTACATGACTTACTACATTTACTGCGGTATCCCCTTCTTTCAAAAGAAAGTGTCCTGCCTCTACCGCTTCAAACAAAGTGTCGCGGATTCCTTTCTCGATTTCAGCAGTATATAAATCAGGAGTAATAGTTCCGGCGCCCCCGTGTACAACAATGGCGAAATTCGACATACTTATTATATGTTTTAAGCTATTTGCTCAGATAGTATTCTAAATATTTAACTCTTTGTGATACGTTATGCATATTCTATGCCCTAAATTTGGAACCAATGAAATAATTGGCAAAAAAACAGATATTTCACCTATTTATTACATTCATTCCACCCACTTTATGCATTGTTTCAAATATATATTATTCCTACCATAATTTTACAATTTTGAGGAAGCTAATTTGCTCACAGTTGTTTTTTTACCCTAAATCTAGGAGTTATACCTACTTAATAGTATCTACCAACCCAGTAGAGAGGGCGCGCCAAAGTACCCCTACAAAACTATTTTGGTATTCTCCATCTTTACGAAATTGATACTTTACTTTACCTTTTTTGTACCTTTTTTTAGTTAAGTTATTCGTGTGTTTAATAATCAGATTAGCAATAAAAGTAATGAGCCCCCGCTTACGTTGATGGTTTTTTTTGCGTAATACCGATATTTTTAGCCTGCGATAATCGGCCAGTAACTCTCCTGTGGCCAGACTATCCCGTACTTGTACGTTAAACTTCACCTTTCGAATACGTCCCCTACGAATAAAGATATGGTCGTTGGCAGTGATCATCGTATTGAAAAACTTCGCTTCCATTTTACCCATTTGCCCATAATATTCACATTCAAAATTGGGCGCAAGTAAAGGAATTTTAACGGTCGTTTCTATAAAACCTCTTCCCATCAAACGGGTATTGGCTCGAATAACAGTCAGGTTGGTGTCTGGTGCTTTGGTCTGAATATTTGTAGCCCTTAAGTTTACATTGGTAAAAAACACCTGGCCAAACCCCATCCCTTGAGGCACTTTTTCGCCATACAAAACAAAGGAGTTTCTTACATTGAAAGTATCTATTTTCACCAAGAAAGGTATTTTCCGCACCAGATCATTGGGCATTACCACTTTATTTTGACTTGGTGGTTTTCGACGGTCCCGAAATATGTCCATCATAAAACGATCCACCTCAAAGGCGCCTATTCTGACCTCTCCTTTACGAATCAAAGAATCAAATTCAAACTGCCGGAATCCAAGTTGTTGACTACGGATCTTGAAGCGATCTTCTTGTAGTTTGAAGTAGGAATTGAACACTGAATCGGATACTGAAGGTTCAAACGAAAAGCGATCTACCGTAAGCGTTTTGGTCAAAGTAGAAGCCTGTATTTGTTTGGCTCGAATGTCATAAATCTTGTTGGGCGATCGGGTCTGATAATTTTTCAAACAGCAAGACACATCATCAGCAAAAAGGGTTTTCTGGCCTACCGGATTGGCTCGGGATGCTTCGTCTAACCTGAATTTGCGAACCACCAATGAAATACTATCAGCCCGATGCCGCTGAAAGCCCTTTCCTTTGAGCAGCCGTAAATTCGCAAATGAGTTGTTCACATGCAGTGAATCTATGGCGATGTCTAGGGGAATGCTCGCCAACTGTTGCTGTAATGTACGATAAGGTCGAGTAGGATTGACCGATAAATTATTATTTTGATAAAAATCCAGATGCAAGCGATCTAATTTCAGTTGCTTGATATCTATTCCCTGACCGTTGAACAAACGGCGAAAATCTACCTTTTGAGCATCAAAATAAGCCAGTTCAGCATCAACCCGCAGTGCTCGGTATTGTTTGATACTATCAAAATCTTGCTCAGAAACTCTAGGCTTTAGACTCAGGTGTTGCAATTGTAACGAAGAATCGCTCAAAGCAGCGGCTACATTATTAAGCGAAATAATATGCAACTGATCAGGAGTAATGTAGCGATACTTGGCCAGATTGACGAAAATGTCCTTCATAAACAAGAGGTCTTTTGACTTTCGCCGTGCTTCCATATTTTCAGTCAAATGGAAGTTTTTCGAAATCAAATTAATTTCTTCAGCCCGATGTTCTCCATTACCTGTTTTGCGATGTTCGGTGAGATAAAAATTGGCATCATAAATCAAAAAAGTGTCTACTTTTACTGGCAAGGGTACCTCTTGTAAGATTTGATGAATCGTTTTCGCAGTTTTGGTCGAATCCTTGGGCTTCAGCTTGTCTAAATATAATTTGATATCGGGTTGATTGAGGTGCAAGGCATGCAGATTGACCTGCCCATTAAAGATTAATTTTTCCAAATCTATTTCATGGGCCGAAATACTTTTAAAACTCAAATCCCAGAGTGGCTTACGTGACGTTTCACGATCGCTGAATTCTTCCCGAGAAATCAAGGGTTGGAATTTGATATCTTCTAGCAGAATTTGCGCATCAGTGAAAGAACTGTGTAGATCTCTTAGGCTCAGTTTATAGAGTCCGTTTTTCTCTCTAAATTCATAATCATCTACATTGACTACAATATCTGGGGAATAAAAATCGTACATCACTGAATCCTCTTGGGAAGCCTTGCCCAAACGAATTTGTGGAATCATACAATCAAATCGTCGAACCTGATGCACATTGACGCCACTAGCATATGGCGTGGGTTGAGCTACCTGTTCGCGGTATCGAAAACGGGCATTATGAACAGCAAAGGTATCTATTTTGATGTACAACGGCAGATTACGCAATAGTACCTGTAAGGTCACCGAATCCTCGGGCTCGTTCATTGCACTCTCTAGGGTATCTACCTCTATCGGTTTTTTAGGCTTGCGTTTATCCAAAAACACATCAATATCAGGCCGATCGAGGTACAGTTTCCCCCAATCAAATTCCTGATAAAGCAATAATTTATCAAAATTAATTTGTTGGGCTTTTACATCGGCCAGCGCAAGCTTCAGCAAAGGTTTACGATATTGGGTCGCTTTTACAAAGGCAGAGTCAGACAAAAGAGGGCGTAATTTCAGGCTGTCGATCTCGATCATTGAGCGTGCCGAAGATACTTCCAAATCTTTGAATAGCATCTCGTATACGCCATCCGGAGTTCTAAAACGGTAGTTCTTCACGTCTATCCACAAACGCTTGGTATCCAATCCCGCCAAAGCAGCACTTTGCAAGGCTTTGCCCAGCTGAATTCGTCGTACCAATACATTCATATTTTGCGCCTGGTGAATCGCCAGACCATTTCCAGTACTGGTTTTACGGGTTTGTTGTTCCCGGTATTCTACCGAAGCATTCTTGATGGCCAGGGTGTCTACTTCTACATGTAAAGGAATCGACTGCAACATTTGTTCAAAGTTCTGGTACTTTTGGGCAGGCCGTTTGGGCAGCCGTTTGTCCGTATAGGCTTTGAACCGAGGCGCATTGATATACAGTCCTTGCATGATAAACTCCTGGTCGTATACCAATTTTTCAATGTCTAATTGACTAAATTGTATACTCTGTACTTGGGCATCTAACCGCACCGAGCGATAAAACTTGCGCATTGCAAATGCCTGAGGAGACAATCGAGGGATAAGCGCGGCCTGTTCTATCTGAACCAACGATTTACGGGAAGAAAGCAAAGTTTTGTCTAGCTTAATCTTATACAGACCATCGGGGGTTTGATGTTGGTAGTTACGCATTTCCAAGTCTACACTTGCCGAATACAGCAATTTGTCTCGGGTAATCGAATCGGCCGCCTTCCCCAGGGCCACATGACGCAAATACAAATGAATACTATCGGCCCGATGAGCCACGATCGATTCATTGGTTTGCTGAGCCGTTTTTTGCAAATAGGTAATAGAGGCATTTTTCAACGCCAGCGTATCGGCCCGAATATATAAGGGTAAATTGGCCAATATTTGCTTGAGATTGCGTTTTTTTTGCTTGATCTGGCGGGGCATACGCTGGTCTCGAGTTACCTCAAGTTGCAAACTATGAACAAATAACCCTCCCAAGGAAATCTCTCTTTTGGTAATCAAACGGTACAAGTCTAACCGATTGGTAGTCAAGCTATCCAGGTCTACATTTACAAAAGTTGCTCGGTGTTTTTTTAGGTTATTCAACCGGTTTTGTTCAGTAAAGTTTGGTTTTACTTTAATACCAGCCAACTGTAAGGTAGAATCATAGCTATTGAGATTGAATTTTTCTAATGAGATGACATATACTTGGTCGGGAGTAGTAAATGCGTATTTTTTAGCACTAAAATCAAACCTTTTGACTTGCAAGGCTTGGGTATCTGGTAAATGTTCTTGAGGAATGAGGCGAATTTTTTGTATTTCAGTATTAAACTGTTCCAACTGATGCTGAGCCTTACCGCGAGGCGATTGATGGGAAAAATCGACTTCACCCTCCTCTATCTTAATTTTTTCGATGGTCAAATCACTAGAGAATTTCCCTAAAATTTTGGCCAATGCTTGTATTGGCTTAGGGGGAGGTTTTTGCTCTAATTTGGAAGATTTTTTCTTCGTTTTCCCGTGAAATTTAATCCGGGGTTTTTGAAAAACAATTTGCTTGATTTTGATTTCTCCAGTCTTCAGAAAGTGTACCCAACGAATTCCAGTAATTCGTAGGCGCTCGAGGTGCGCATCCATATCCAGGTAATTGGTATCAGGGAACTGTTGTTTAAAAGCATTCCATTTCTGAGTATTTTTTTGAAAATGAGCTTGCTTTACCTGAAGTGTAGCGGTAAACAGATTAATTCCGATATAATCTATTTTGAGCGCATACAAACTATCGGTTTTGACGCTTACCTGTCGAATGATTTCTTTGCGTAGGTAGGTATTGAAATAAAAATAGGCCACCAAATACACCAACCCCAACAATAACCCAAACACCAAAAAAGATCGCCCCAAGAATCGAAACCAGGAAAAACGACGCTTCTTTTTCGGTAGCGCCTTTCCTTCCGGAGCGGTTTCACCTCTCGGTGAATCTTCATCCGGTAAATCTTGGTTAGGTGTAGTATTATCAAGGGCCATGAGGGTGTTCGTTACTAGCAGGCTACCTGATCGCCTGACTTCTAAAAATAAGAAAAAAATCAGTTGAATTCAAAGTCCAGCCAAAATAGCCAGATTGTCTCATTGCGTGGTGGTTGAGCGATGTATTCACTCAAGGGAGTTTTAAGCCAAAGTAAAAATAATGGAATAAAGATTAAAAAACCATCTCGATTCTGATCAGTAAATAATATTACGTAATTATTCCAAAAGGCGCTACTTGGTTGATTAAAATCCCCTTTGCCTTGCCCAAAATACCTTGATAATTGATGTAATTGGAAGACGGGATTACTCCAATTAATAACTGACCTTTCGCAGTGGTTTTCTTTGGAAAATTCACAAGAAATACAGTAATGAATGCGTCAGCCATATTCGGTATTTAGTCTGTCAGCGTTAAGAACTTGAGTAATGGAGCCGTTAAAAATGATCACTGACATCCGTTGATAGCGCGTTGGCTTTGCGTGAGGATGGAAT
>CALDJV010000432.1 GCA_937899305.1 uncultured Cytophagaceae bacterium | reverse complement strand
GAATTATTTAAGAAACAATTAGATCAATAATACTTTTACCAAGTTTTCAACATTGATATATAACCAAGAAGTATGAGTAGAGCGCACCAGAAGCAATTTCCTACTATCCCCCCTTTGAAGATTCACAACACGTTGGGCAACCAGAAGGAAGTATTTGAACCCATTAACTCCCCAAATGTGGGCATGTATGTGTGTGGACCAACGGTGTACAATACGCCCCACATTGGCAATGCCCGTCCTGCGGTATTTTTTGATGTGTTTACCCGTTACCTTACCTATTTGGGTTATAAGGTACGCTACGTTCGAAACTTTACTGATGTAGGACACCTCACCGGGAGTGCCAACGACGGCGAAGACCGTATTTCTCGTCAGGCCAAACTAGAGCAGCTCGAACCGATGGAGATTGTGAATATCTACACCAACAAATATGTAGAATTGATGGATGCCATGAATGTGCAGCGACCCAGTATTGCGCCTACTGCTACTGGACACATCGTGGAGCAAATTGACATGGCGAAAAAGATTTTGGATGCGGGATTTGCCTATGAGGTAAACGGTTCTTTGTACTTTGATGTCGAGGCATACAGTAAGCATCATAACTATGGCGAACTCTCGGGGCGGGTAGTTGAGGAGCTGTTGGCCAATACGCGTGAAAACCTGGAGGGGCAAGACGAAAAGAAAAACTCGATAGACTTTGCTATTTGGAAAAAAGCCGCCCCTGAACACTTGATGCGCTGGAACTCTCCCTGGGGCGAAGGTTTCCCAGGATGGCATCTAGAGTGCTCGGTGATGAGTACCAAGTATTTGGGCGAGCAGTTTGACGTTCATGGGGGAGGAATGGACTTGATGTTTCCACACCACGAATGCGAGATTGCCCAATTAAAAGCAATTAATGGAGGTAAAAAACCGGTGAAATACTGGTTACACAATAATATGTTGACCATTGATGGGGTAAAAATGAGTAAGTCGCCTCGTTTGCGTTGGAGTGATGAAGCATTAAAAAACCTTAAAGCCGAAGGAGTTCCAGAGGATTTAATAGAAAAGGTGGCGGCTTTAAAACAACCTCAGGTAGATGTATTTGAAGAAGACCCGGCTAAATTGTTGGGAAAAGAGGTGGCTCCTTATATAGATTTGATCAAAGCGCAATCGGAGACATTTGTGAATTTTATCACTATAGAGGATATTTTTGCTGGCAATAATAAGGAGGTACTTACGAAGCCATTCTCTCCGATGACCATTCGCTTGTTTATTCTCCAGGCACATTACCGTAGTACGATCGACTTTTCTGAAAAGGCTTTGGAAGATGCCCAAAAGGCCTATAAAAAACTAATGAATGGTTTGCGGGTATTGAAGCCAATGGAGTACACCGCAAATACAGGCACCATTAACCAGAAGCTGGATGACCAAATCAATGGATTTTGTGATAATATATTACGTAGTATGAATGATGATGTGAATACTGCGAAGGCGCTGGCTCAGGTGTTTAATATGAACAAGAAAATCAATCATTTTTATACCCATCCTCAAGACATTGCGACGGTTACCAAGGATACTTTTGAACGAATGAAACAATTCTTCCTCACTTTTGTAGTAGATATCTTTGGTTTGAAAGAAGAGGCGATGAACAATCAAGAGACGTTGGTACAAGGGTTGTTGGATTTGTACAAAGACGCCAAACAAGGTAAAGAGTATGACAAGGTAGATCAAATTCGAGCCGCTTTCAAAGCCAGTGGCTTGATTATAAAAGATCTGAAAAGTGGCGTAGATTGGGCCTATGAGGAATAGAGGAATAGTAACCTAAAAGTTCTAGCTGGTTCTTTGGTTCTTTTTTGCTAAAAATGAGCCACTTGATCGTTACCATTATTGCCTTGGCCTGGGGGTACACCATAGCCGTCAGGCCAAGGGTTTCATTTGATTAAAAAACGTGTATGTTACCCAGACCTGTCAGGTTTCTTTGGCTTCGTCTTAAAAACCTGACAGGTCTTACTGATTGATAACCAGTTATTTGTACCTTTAGTCTGACGGCTATGGTGGAGATACAAACGAAAAATGTCTAGTAGTATGGTGTCCTTACTTCAAATTAACTTTTCTTTTGAACCACTTCCAAGTAAGCGCTACTCCGGTAATACTTACACTGATTCCACCCAATAGCAGGATGATCATTATAATGTCCCAAAGGGGCCTTCTAAAAAATAAGGCGGGAAAATCCAGACTATGCAAACCATGGTATAACCACCGATTTACCCGACTGGTATTTTCATACTTCATGACCACCTTTGCTGTTTTAGGGTTGATGTAATAAGTAGTATGAGCGTTGTCCGTAAAATCTACCTTCAGCACTGGCAGAGGCTTAGTACGGTGCTTGTTGTAATAGTAGGCATCGTAATCAGTCAACTCTTGAACTCGTAAAATCTTTAATTTGGGATGAATGGCTTGTACTTGCTTCTGGTAAGACTGATTACCCAAGCGTTCAAGTGGTGCCTGCTTGTCATTACCAAGTAACAATTTGCTGGTGCCGTCTGCCATTTGTATCTGGTAGTAAGGCTTTCCAGCAAAACGGGTCAGGGTTAATTCACTCACTTTTTCCTTTTGGTGGGCTATAGCCTTGCTTGGATTTACGCTAAATAGTTTGGGGCTCAACTCCCCACCTTGCCATATTTGTTTTGCTTGGCTACTTAGGCTATTTGAAGGGCTCCATTTCCAGGGATTCATAGAAAGAAGGCCACTCAATATCCAGGTAAAGGTGAATAAACCAAACCCAAATCCAGTATAATGATGCCATTTAAACCAAACCTTTTTATAAGGACTAAATGCCCATTTTTTACCTTTCTTGCGCCGCCTTACTCGAACAATGCCCATGTACAGCCCGGTGAGGCACACCACAACACCTACAAGGCTCAGTGCTACGATCACATCACGCCAGAGTTGGGTATGAATTCGCAAGTTTTTGAAATAAATCCAATGCGGAATAGGGCCTAGCCAGGCCCATATTTTATCTGCAGTATTGAGTTTTTGAAATAATTGACCAGT
This sequence comes from uncultured Cytophagaceae bacterium, assembly GCA_937899305.1. Lineage (GTDB taxonomy): Bacteria > Bacteroidota > Bacteroidia > Cytophagales > Microscillaceae > Microscilla. The sequence continues at coordinate 5,709 of CALDJV010000432.1, read as the reverse complement.
GATAGAGGATACATAGCACACGGTACCTTTGCCATCATCCAGATGTACCCGATAAGCGGGTAGATAAGGTAAAAAACGGGTACGTGGTGTCCATTGATCCAAGTCAGTCATTTTCTCAACATAAGCCATCTTGACTTGATTGCCCATAAAATGACTGACAATGCGTTTTGCTTCGTTTTGGCTAAAAGCAGGGACTTTTTGACCGGTATCGGCAAAGAAGCAGTAAAACTTCCCTTGATCATCCTGCAACCTATACATTGGTCGGCCTCCGGTTGAAACTACCGTGATAGATTCCCAATGGTGGTTTTGGAGGTGATGTTTCAGGAATAATTCCTGAGGAGTAATCCAGTCCTTTGATGGTGCGATGCCTTCGGCGCGTGCTAAAGCTTCGGTTTTGCTGAGATAAGGAAAATCCTTATACATCATGACAAAGCCCGAGAGAAACCAAAAAAGAAACAACAAACTCAGGACAAAACCAGTATAGCGATGGACCCAGAGTAGTTTTTTTGTCAATTTTTTGGTCAGTTTTTTTGTCTTGCTTTTAGCCATCATTTATAAATTGTATCGGATAGTCAGTAAATAGTTTCTGGTAAGCCCTGGAAAGAACTGATTACCATAAATAGCATCTCGGAAATAGACCTCATCGGTCATATTGTTTATATTCAATCTTATTTCTCCTTTTCCAAAGTTATAAAAGATACTACCATCCAATACGGTGTAAGCAGGTAAGGCATAGGTGTTGCTGGCATTTGTAAAGTTTTTACCAGTATGATAAAGTCCCATGCTCACCCCAAATCCTCTAAGTAAACCCTTGGGGATCTGGTAGTTTGCCCAAAAATTGGCCAAGTGATCGGGAGCAAAAGCAATACGATTGCCCGCCAAAAGATTGGTTACATCCCCTTCGAATTCTCTTATACGAATATCAGTATAGGCATACCCTGCATTAAGGGTAAAACCCTCGAGTGGAGATGCATTGATTTCCAGCTCTAATCCTTTAGAATCGGCTGAACCTACTTGGCGAAATACTCCACCCCCTAAATTTTCCACAATATTGTTTTTCCGTAGATAAAAGCCCGAAAAGGTCATGGTGAGGTAAGTATTGAGATAATAACGACCACCTACTTCGGCCTGAAAACCTGTTTCAGGGTCAAAGACCTGCCCCTCACCAGTAATTCTACGGGAAGGCTTAAAATAAGTAGAGTAGCCACTGAATAGGGAAAGTTGTTCGATAGGCTGATAAACCAGTCCGGCACGATAAGTAAGTGCTTGGGAAGGAATGTTCGTTTTTGCACCTTCCGAAGTTACATTACGATTGGCATCTACCTCATCATCAAAATAGTTACCATTAAAAATGTCATATCTTAAACCAATCAACGCCTTTAGGTGGTTACCGATGCTGAACCAATCTTGCAAGTAAATACCATGTACGTTTTCTAATTTTGCCTGATAGCGGGTATCCTGGTGACTCAGGTAGCCTTGGTTCAAGGTCGGGTTTTGTACGGCGACCGTGGTAAATTTACCTGGGCCGAAGATATCACCTCGATACGTCTTGCGGTCCATGATACTGATTGAATAACCTACCAAAACCTTTTGCGCTATATTACCAATGTTAAAATCGTGGGTAAGCTCCAATTGGTTTTGTAGTGGTTTAGTACGGTGATTGAAATAAAATGGGAAAGAACGGGTAAGTGAATCCATCGTGGTATTGAAAGTGAGTTCCTCGGTGGATAAGTAATCTATGTCATCCCAATAGTATGAGAGTTGATTAGAAATTTTTGTGCTTTTAGATAGTTGTTTTACATAACGTAATTGAAAATCATAACGGGTGTGATTCAGGAAATCCTGTGGATCATTATAGCGGTTATTCAGGTTCATACCAGGTACCAGTGAGCCATTTGCCAATACCGGTAAACCAGTATCGGTATCATAGCGGTCTTTGTTCAAACCCATTCGGATATCTAAGATTTCGCCATCACGAGGACGGTATTGAACAGCGGCATAAAAATTATTGGTATTCGTGCCGTAGTCTCGGAAACCATCTGACTCTGAAATCCCAAAATCAACCCGGTACGACCACTTAGAATTAATTGGACCTCCCGCCCCAGCTTGTAGTCTTCGGGTATTGAAGCTACCATAAGCCGCGGAGAAGTTGGCTTGAAACGTAGGACTAGGCTGATTTCTTACGATGTTGATGATTCCCCCCAATGCAGAATGCCCGAAAAGCACCGAGGCGGGACCTTTCAATACTTCTATGCGCGCTACGTTGGCCAGGTTGGTACTGGGGGCACTGGTAGAAATATTGTGTCGTTCGTCCCTTACCCCGTCAGTAAGCAAAACAAAATTGTTGAATCCACGGATGTGAAAAGTTTGAAAGCCTCCGTAGCGATTGATGGGGCGAACTCCAGGGGTACTTTTGACCGCTTCGCCCAAATCATCCACTCCACGCTGTGCAATCAGTTGTTTAGATACAGTATTGGCGGTTACTGGCAAATATTTGAGAGGTACATCTATTTTGTTTAGCCCTTCGCTTATCCATTCTCGTTTACCTCGTACCTGTATTTCGTTCAAGCTGGTACTTGCTTCGTTCAGTTTCAAGTTTATTTTACTTGTCACTCCGGCAGTGATGGTAACTTTTTGTTCAATGGTTTGGTAGCCAATTCTAGAAACAATCAATTGATAGGTACCTGGTGGTATATTGTCAATGGTAAACTCCCCTAAACCATTGGTGGTTGTACCTTGGGTAGTACCCGCCAGCAGTAAATTTACATAGTGAAGGTTGGCCCCTTTTTTCGTTTTGACGGTACCCGAAATGGTTCCAGTACTTTGTTGACCATAAGCGGAAAATGTGGTTAGCAAAATTAGAATGAAAAGGCAATATATACCCTGATTCATTTTAGGTATTCCCAAGGTGATTTTGTCCTTTTCGCAAGTTTTTTTGAGTTCTCTTTTGCTACCAATGCGCGGATAGCCAAGAAGATGCATTTGCATGTCTTTTAACTTTAAAATGTAAAGATTGAGTTAAAAAATCGGCTTGGGCGATCGCGATAGGGGTGTGAAAATGGCAGGAATGCAATATATTTTAAAACACAAATGCTTGATTAGCAGGTATAAGGTGCATTTAAAGTATAGTTATAATTATACCTAATAATAATCAATTGACGTGATCAAAAACAACACGCATCAGACCTGACTTTTTACTTCAAACCGCGAAAGCAAAGCCATATCGGAAAGAGGCAGGTCTCCTGACTTGTAACAGTTTTTGTTGGTCTTCCCATCCCGATATGGAACAGTGACACACAAATAGTTTTGAACAAAAACCCCAAGAGTATATACTCTAAAGTTACTTACAGTTGCGCGACAGCTCTGGATTTGCACCAGATTCCCTTTTCATGCACCGTTAAGTACAGCCTTTTTCCGTTTGATGAAATCAAGTTTAGAACTTATTTCGCAGTAAATGTACAACTTTTTATTTGAGAGTAAAGTAGGGGTGCGTTTTTTTGATGAGATGGGTAAAGGCAAAAATGATAAAGATATGACCTTGCAAAAGTGAAGTCATCAAAGAAGCAGCCGCTTTTGGATGGTTGACAAGAATAATAAACAAGCTTTTGGTTCAAACCTAGGGTCCTTGGTGGCTACTTATTTGTCAATGCTTTAGTAATCAGGAGGTTTGCTAAATAAAAAAGAACAAACTTCTGGAAACAAATCCTCAAAACCTGTAACTATAATTCAAAGTCCCGGTAAATTCAGCAAAAGCATTGGCTTGCTCAGCCTGGGTTTGTTGGTTGAGATAAATGCCATTGAAAGACAACTGGTGTTTTTGCTTAAAAGTATAGCTAAGTCCCAACCTGCCATTGACTACCTGATTGGTTTGATCGCCATTGGTAAACGCCTGATTATACGAGGCCGAAAGCACCAGCATCAATTGCCTTTTGAATAAACTTTTATTGACCGAAAGGGTAGGCCCCAGCATCCGGGTATCCAGGTTTTCGGCGGTGTTTTGATTGTAGTTAAAAGCCAGTGATGCACTCATTTCGAGGCGCGTCCAGGCAATGTTGTAGGCCGAAGTCAACTGGTAAAAACGAGTTCCTGGTAAAGCACTGCCCCCTTGCTCGTTGTCGGCTTGTTGGTAGGCCAGATTTACATTCAATGCTTGTTGCTGTTGGGCATTGGCTACCAGGTTAAATTGGGCGTTGAGGTTGGCATTTTGAGCAATCTGGGTCAGGTTCAACGAATCCCCCAAGTTGTCAAAAGCGGTCAGTTGATTGATTTGCTCAAACTGAGAACGTACTCGGGTAAGGCTTTGAAAATTAGAATAAGACAAATTCACATTCACTGCTTGGCTGGGCACGATGTTTACATTCACCGCGGCACTTACCCTTCGCAAAGTCGCCAATTGGTCAGCACGGAGGTTGTTGCGCTGGGTACCTACATTGGTGGCAATACTCAGGCGATTTTGAAACATTTGGGTAGAAAAATTGACGGTCATGTTTTCCAAATCATTGTTGAAATAGTATCCCCCCAAGGTGCGGTACTCGGGGTCTACCCGCTCATAGCCCAGCCCAATGTTGAATAGGCCCGCATTGTAGGTCAAATCGCCTTTGTAGGCATTGTAGTACGCGGTAGAAGTACGGCGAGTGTAGGCCCCATCGGTCAAAAAAAACAAATTCTTTACTTCTTCGTCCTTGGTTTCTACCCGAGTGTCTTGAGTGAGGGCACTCCCCGCTACCTCGGCATTGAGGGTCAGTCGTTGGCCAATAGATTTGGTGACCCGAAGGCTCATCACCAAGTTGTCTTCGGGTTTTACATCTATCGTATCGGGTGGGAGTGGTACCGATCCTGGTTCGTCGTGGGCGCCAAATACAATGAATTCTATTTGATCTTGCCCACTAAAAAAACTGCTTGCTTTACTTTTCTTGGATTTTTTACCCTCTTCTTTTTTGTTGTAGCGACTGTCTACGTTTGATGGCCCCTTGCGCTGGTTGCCCGATCCTTTGGGTTTCCAGGTAATTTTGGTACCATAGCCCATCCGCCGATAAGCAAACGGGGCTTGTTCGGCAGTATTCCCCACCAAAGGATCAAAGGCTTGGGGTTTGCGCAAACGTCCGTACATGGCTTGCACCTTGATTTTACCGGGAGGAGGAGTCAGTTCTACGCCTCCCCCCAGAAACAACGCCCCATTGAGGGTGTAAGGCGAAAAGCTCATGGTATTGTATCCCGCGTATACTTTGATCCACTTCCAACTAGGCTGAATGCCAAATTGATTGAAATCGTAACTGGGCAACTGATAATTGTAGTTGAACACCTGATTGGTAAAGGTAAAGGTCAACGGGATGGACATTTGAAACATCGAGAAGTTGATATTCCCGGTAACGAAATAAGCATAAGGATTTCGACGGCTTTCTATCCCACTGGCTCCATAAAATACCTGGCTGGCATTGATCCCTCCACTCACCCTTAGCTTGCGATCCTTCACAATGTTTTTGACGTCTTGCACGCTTTGGGGGATTTGTTGGGCGTAGCTGGCTATTGTAAAGAGTAGGAGAAGGGTGGTATATATTTGTTTTAAATTCATTGTTTTGTGCGTTGTATTTGTAGTGTTGGTTGGTGGTACACTTAAATGTTAATGAAAGAAGGATCATTTTTTTAAATTTCTCATAATTAGTAGGCTATTTAAACAGTGGTTCTATTCCAAATTTATTTTTCAAATCA
>CALDJV010000431.1 GCA_937899305.1 uncultured Cytophagaceae bacterium | reverse complement strand
CTATTGGAGCTATTAACAGTTTTATAAAATAGAAGGGGGCGAACATGTTGATATTTAAAATTAGCTTGTTGGGCATCTTTGAGTACTTTTAGAAACCACCAACCAAAAAACAATACCACAGGAAACAAACTGACAACGAATACAACGGCTAAACGCAAAGAAAAATATTGAGTAAAATACCACATATAGCCTCCAGTGGCCAAGCCAAACGCCAAACCTGTAAACAAAAATGTCCCTCGGATGCCCAACATTCGGCTAATGGTCATATCGCCCCGACGGGCGTCTTCTTCGTGTTGGTAGATTTGGGTCATGGGATAAGAACCCAACAACAACACAGTACTCAATATCGCTCCATACAATACTTTTCCTTCCAGTAAGGTTGATAAATTTACCTGAGCTACACCTTGATACACCATCAAAAAAGTGAAAGCGCCCTGAAACACCCCTACGGTGATCCAGCCCACTACTGGCATTTTTTTTAAACGAATGGCATCGTTGCTGTAAGCTTTAGAAACCAGGCCATAAAGTAAAACCCCCACGGCAAACTCAATACTTATCAACAGGCTCAACAACAGAGCAAGGCTATCAATCATGAGGGAAGTATACAACAGTTCTTTACTCACTGGAGGTGGCTTCTCAAGCCCACCAATGCTGTCTTCGTCTTTGTCATAATAAGAATTATAACCATTGCTGGCCGGGTAAACCATCAAGTGTAAAATCACAAAAATCAGGAGGAGTCTCCACCAATCGCCAGCAAAACCTACCCCAGCAGCAAAGCAAAAAACCGGCATTAAAAAAAAAGAGAAAGGGAATCGCAGATGTAATAAGGTAGATTTAGAGATGATCATTGGTTTTGTTTTTTTTGCTTTTAAGTCGATGGTCTATAGTTTTTTAGTTCGTAGTCAGTAGTTGGTAGTTTTTTTTAGTCGATAGTCAATGGTCCATAGTCCACAGTTTTTTTAGTTAGGAGTTGGGAGTTTTATTTATAGTCCATAGATTCTTTAGTCCACAGTCCACGGTCGATAGTCCATAGTAGCGCAAAGCGGAGCAATTAGCTCGCCAAGGCTCAGTTAATCAACAATTAAACATCAATAATCAATACGTCACTTCGCGCAGCCATTTAGCCATAGAATAATAAGCCGAAGGCGAAACAATAGAGCAATTTAACAATTCAACAATAAACTGAAAACCCTACTTACTATCTTTCCAAAATGGAATATATGCATACACATCGTCTTTCATTCCAAAACGCTTGAGTTCGGCCAATGCAGCTTTGGTCGCCACATTGAGTTTTACTTCTACAATATGTTCAGTAGGTGATAGTTGATCAATTGGAACAAACGCCAAAATCCCTTCTTCGCCGGTTTTGGGATGGGTGTAGTACCTCCACTTGACCACGTTCACGCGGGCATCATCAATGTATACTTCGTAAAACTCACGATAACAATTCAGCATTTTTCGCTGCTCTATCCTTTTCACAATGCTTTTGGCCTTTTCGGCACAATCCATATCCATCAATCGCTCGATGATTTTTTGGTGTACAATGAACAACTTCAGGTATTTTTCCTGTACAATATCAGACTGGATGGACACATGCTGTACCATATCGTTTGGTTTACGTGTGTTATCGTATTGGCGGGTATCAAACTTTAGGCGGTCTACCTCGAGCCCCAAATAAGCCTTGGTATCTAAACTATTAAAAGACAAGGCAGGCATGAGGTTGCCCCCTCCAAAAGACAATTGAGTAATAGCCAAGGCTACCAGCAGATAACCCGCAATCCCAGTCGCCAATAACCATTTCCGTTTGATATTGGTCACCAGGGTGTAGTAGGCGCTGCGGTACAAAAAGGACAGGGTGAGGATGGAAAACAACCAATAAATCGGATAATACAGTTTAGCAATTTTCTTTTGGCGCTTGATAAAGCCCATCGTCAGGAAATCTATGGCATAAATGAACCCCAAAAAAAGCAATATGTAGGACCCAACTCGAATGATGGCATAAATGGTAGGACCAAGTTCTAATAAACTAGAATTGGGCGTAATGACAATAAGGGTGGCCAGTACACTGATAATGAGGGAGAAAAACAGGAATGACAAGAAAAACATAATGCTACTGGCCGATTCCATCCACACGACCAGGTCTACCGAGGTATCAATCAAACGATGTACTCTACGTTTGAAGGGGGAAGCATAATGGTCTACTTTTTCAGTTTGAATCCCTTTGGGGAATACATAACTCAGGCAAACTGAAGCGACCCAAAATCCCCGTAAGGCCAGGTGTAAACCAAAGCCAAAAATAAGGGCATTGAGTGCCGCTACCAAAAAATTGGCAATGATGACTGGCTCTATGTAACCCGTTTTTTGTAACAGAAGAAAACTTTGCCGTTGAATGGCTCCAGTAATCTGGAAAAGAGTAAAAATAACCCCACCCGAAATGAATAGCTCAGGTTCCCAGCTTCTGTTTTGAATGTCGTCTAACCAATCAGGCTTTTTGTGTTTCTCGCTCATAATGCTTTAAGTAGCAAATGGGTATTGATGCCCAATATAACCCGTTTTATTCAATTTTGAGAATGCTTCTAAAAATAGATCGTAACACACTTATTTCTGAAAACTGCCCGAACAAAACACCACCCTAAAAATACACTTCGGTATCGGGCAATAGTTGCTTGATTCTCTCTTGTTCACCCGAAGAAAACAAGTTGTTTTGAGCATACAAATACTTCAATTGGCTCAATTGCCCAATTTCTTCAGGTAATTGAGCGATTTGGTTGTTATCAATGTATAAATCTTCCAAGTTTTGAAGGTTTCCAATTTCTTCTGGTAAGCGCTTCAACTGATTGTTTTGTAAATACAATACCTCTAACTGGGTAAGGTCACCAATACCAATGGGCAGGGTAATCAATTGATTGTAAGACAACACCAACTCTCTCAAATTGAATAAGTTGCCGATTTCCTCGGGTAAGGTTAACAACTCATTATTATCTAAATACAAATTGCGCAGGCTCACCAGTTGCCCAATTTCGGGTGGTAGTTGTTTCAGCTGATTGTCGTACAAGTAGAGATTTTCTAAACCCAATAGTTGACCAATATCGGCCGGAATCGATACCAATTGGTTGGTTCCTAGCCAAAGTTCCTTGAGACCTCGCAATTCAATGAGTTCAAGAGGTAATTCGCTCAATTGATTGTTCCGTAGATTGATTTCTTCCAGCTCGGTCAGTTCAGTGATTTGCTGGGGCAACTGGCTCAATTGGTTATCACTGAGGTTGAGCACCTTCAGTCCCTTAAGCGCACAAATTTCCTTAGGAAGGCGGGTCAGATTGAGATGTTTCAAAAACAATTGGTCTCCCCGATAATAAGGCTCTAAGATTTCTTTGGTAGGAGCCGTTTTGTTTTCCAGACAAAACCGAATGCCTTTGCCCAATAGTTGCAGCACCGTATTGCCCATTTCGACTTTGTCGATGGGTGCTTTTTCGGAGATGATATCTAAAAAATCAGAAATTTCTTCTTCGTCTACGTGACTGTACAAATAACGCCATTCGGGTTCGGTGGCTTTATAAAATTCGGCTGGTGCGAGCCGCTTGTATATTTTTTTTACTTTCTCGCGAATGGTTCGTTCGCTATGAAACAACGATAAGGCAAAGATATGGGTCAACAATTTATTAGAAAGCGCTCCCCCTTGTAGCAACTGAAAAACCAGTTCTAAGTTGCTTTCGTCGTTACTTTCCAGTAATTTTTTAATTTTTGGTAATACCTGATAATAGTCCTCCAAGTTTTGCGGCTCTTCCATAAACAATATTGGTTGTCTGTATAGAAGCTATGTAGGCAATACATGTTCCAAACCGCTCTTCAAATATATCTTTTCTGGTCATAGAGATAGCTCAATCTACTTTTATTGCCTCATCAGTCGTATCCAAACAGGTAAATTCGTCGCCAACTCCCTCATCGTGACTTACCAGTTGTCAGCAATAAACAAGTCTTTTTCCATGTCATCAGCCGCGGCGCCCACAATTTCTATGACAGACTTGAGATTCTGGGGAGATTCTTCCGCTCTGATTTTGGCATTGAACAAAATATGGTATTGCTCATCTTCATAGATCAGTTCCCAAGCTCCTAGCTTTTTGCGACTATTGTCGAATAGCACTTTGGCCAACATGTATTCAGGTGGGCGTTTGTTAGATTTATAAATGACCGAATATATTTCCCGTATCTCCATTTGGTCGTACCAATCGGTAACCGAACGAATATAGAGTGTTTGAGAACGATTGTTTTTGGAAATTGGATAAATAAACTTGATGGTTCCATCTTCGGCTACGTCGTATTGATACTTTAGAGTAGCTAACTTATCTACTACTCTCTTATCTACTTTGGGGGCAGACTTGTATATGACTTGTGACCATAAATAAGGAGACAATAGCATACACACCATGCCAGCTATAATTGTCCGAAATGCCTGCATTGAATGCTTGTGTTTAAAAAATAATAATCCAAAACACACTACCAAATGCGCTCACAACACACTTTGAAATGATACAAAGTACCTGGATTTGAGCTCAAAAGCAGGGTTTTGGCATGGGTTAACAACAGTGTTTTCTAAAATCTTTCAAGATGATCTTGCTAAATTAACGTTATTTTTCTCGAAATAATAAATTGCCCTAGGCTATTCCCTGGTAAGCGCATTCCTTCAAATGGATGTCAAGGACCTTATAACCCATCCAATGAATGGCTGTATCAAGCAAACACTTGCATTATTTTCTTTGTTAATCGAACGTTAAGCCATTTTTTATTTTTGAAATCTCCCCATATTTGGGTATTTTTAATATAAGCACACATCATTTTATTCAATAATATTTTATTTCAAACCATATTTCCATGTCCTACAAAATTTTTAGTCCGCTTTGCTTCATGATGTTACTCTGCATCAATGGGCTGGCTCAGGAGTTTCATACTATAGAAAACGCCATTCGCATGGACAATGGCTGCATTATGCTTACTGCCGACAAACCTTATCAACGAGGCATTGCTTATTGTAAAACCAAACTTGATTTGTCGAAATATTTTGAAATTGAGTTTGATAT
>CALDJV010000430.1 GCA_937899305.1 uncultured Cytophagaceae bacterium | reverse complement strand
AAGCGAGGCCTTTAGGAGTACCCACCCATACTCTTCCTGATTTATCTACATAAATTGCCTGAACTACATTGCTTGGCATACCCTCTTTAGTAGTGTAATGTACTACCGATTGACCATCATATTTAGTTAATCCATAGTTGGTTCCCCACCAGATATTTCCTTGTTTATCTTCCGTAATACAAGTAATGTAGTCGTCTAAAATAGCATCCTGATGGTTCAATATCAATAAGGAGTCACCCTCGTATTTGCAAATACCTTCGCCACGAGGACTAAACCATACATTCCCTTGTCGATCTTCGAGAATAGAACGAACATTTCCATTGGGTAACCCCTGCTCACGGGTGTAGTGCATAAAAGAATTACCATTGTACAGACTTATACCAGCATAGGTAGCCAACCACAAGCGGTTGTTTTTACTCCAATGTAGATCATACACCCTGTCGGAAGCCATATTTTGGGCAACACAAATCGTGTTGATATCACAGGTTGCTTGCTTAGTTAATTTGGCTGGAAGTGCCTTTATTGATGTTGGCGTATTTAACCGTTTTTTGATGATGGGTACTTTGAGAGGAAGTCCCGTGGCCAGGGTATCCCCCAAGGTGTTGGTCAACATATGCGAAGCATTTCTGATGATGACTTTGTTGGCGGGATAAACTTGAGGTAGAGTAGCAGTAAATACATTTGGAAATCTTTTTTGCTCATTACTGATTACTTGCTTTCCTTCCAATTCCTTGATTACTAAAGGTTTACTGCTCCCTTTTAAAGAAATGGGCTTACCAGTAACGACCAAATCACCAGTAGTGGTAAAAATAGGGTAGATACTATCTCGAGTGAATGGTTTGAAGACATACCCGTTTTTCAAGCGAAGGGGTAACGTTTTAGGAGTTGGGTGTAATGATGGTAAAGGGTAATCTTGGTGTGGTAAATCGCCATGACAGCTGTACAAAATAGCGATCAGACTCAATACAGCTAATTTTTTCATTTGGATAATGGTTGATACATCCTTAGATAGAGGATACGATTGCACTTGGATTATTACTTACAATTAAACGAGTGTATTGCTTTTGATTGATTGTTTAACTGTTGATTGATTTGTTATAAGCTAAGTAAAACTACAAAAATAACTTAATCCATTTAGCTAATCTCTGGCCACTATACTTCGTCAAAAAATAGAGCAAATAGTGCTACTATTAGCCAATTTTTTAGACTTGTCTAGCGCCAAGATATTGCACTAAATTTGGATTAGTTTATTGGTCTCAGCTCTGGGTTAAAACCCTGCACTTTCAGTGCAATACTTTAGTAATGCGAAAAAATCGGGTCTCGTCTGCGAATTTGAGCAACTTGCCCGCATTGCGACACGGGTTGGCTAAAGAGGACTTTCAGTCCGAGCGCAAAACCCCTGTACTTTCAGTGCAGGGTGGTTTAGTTCTTCCGTTTTACTAACACCTTGAATTCGCAATTTAAACATAATTTGTAATGGTCTGTTTTATGTTTTTACTTCCGTTTCAGAGAAAATAGTCTGATGTAGTGAATATTTGGTGTTTATGGTAAAATATAATACTTTATTTGTTAAATCAAGTTGTTTAGGTAATATCTTTCAATGAAAGGGCTGAATTTAACCTTCTAAAAAAAATGTGATCATAGAGGGGCGAGTGCATATGTTAAGAAATGGTTTCCTTTTACTAAGGGTTTTATGTATTTGTTAATTAGTACTGAAGTTGGCAGGATTCGCAATGCCAACTTTGTTTAAAATACGCTTTGTAGAGTGCCATTAGTAGCTTTATAATTCCGTGATACTTCACCAATCAATTTAGATTATCCAGCACTGTTTCATAATCCCCATATTTAGTGTTATTTTCGAAGCTAATTCTCGTAGTAAATTCACTCGAAGAATCACTTGTATTGTCGTAACAAGTGAAGCTTACTATCCATACCATAGAAGTAATATGCAAGAAATAATAAAACTGTTTAAATCTTATGATTTTCTGGGTTCAGAAGAACTGAAATTGATCCAGAGAGCAAGCATTGTCAAACACCTCAAAGCGGAAGAACACCTTTTCAAAGCAGGGGATTATTTTTATTATGCCGGCTTTATTTTAAAAGGGGTCATGCGTGCCTACGAGATTAGTCCATTAGGAGAGGAAAGAACCATTTATATAGGGGTCGAAGGCGAAAACATAGGTTCTCTTGAGACCAAGTTGAAAGGCGAGAAATCCCGGAGATTTGGCCAAGCCATAGAAGACAGCACCCTTTTGTTATTAGACACGAGGATCATGCGCGAAAAAGAGAGACAATACCCCATGCTGATGGAGATGAAAATAATAGACATGGAGAGACTGTTACTCAACTTATCCGAAAGATCCAGTTTTTTTGCCCTGCGTTCTCCCGAAGAACGCTTGATGGTATTACAAGAAAAACAACCTGAACTACTCCATCGGGTGCCTCAAAAATATTTGGCGTCCTACATTGGGGTCAGTACCGTTTCTTTTTCGAGAATCAAGGCCCGAATCCAGAAAAAAGACCAAGTGCAAAACGCCCAATAAAAGGAGTAGATAAAAACGGGAATTAACTTTAGTTATTTCGAATCCCCCTTTCATACCCTAATCTTGCATTGAACAAACACAAAAACAATTTCATTGCGGTTGTTAGATTGTTTTATGGCTGTGCATTGCGTTGCCATGTAACAATTTGACAATCAAAATCAGGCATTTTGTGTATCAATCAACTTTAACCCCAATTAGGTATGAATCAACAACCGCTGATCCAGCAGATCGCAAGTACATCGCACGAAGGCAAAGTAGTCATTGTAGGCACCACCCACCAAGGTATTTTGTATTATTCCATCCGCCAAAGTGGCTTTGAAGACACCGTACTCAAAGAAAACAACCAATCCATCCATGGATTTGAACCTTGGAAACTCCTCCCCCTCGATGCCGCCATCAACGACGATTCGGTACTCGAGTACGAACAAAAAAACCTCACTGATAAAGACGGTAAACCATTGTTGCAATCGCGCTATGGAAGCGATGCCAGTACCATAAAATCGGCCCTTGGACAAGTAGCCCTGGTATCGGCTCTGGGGCACTTGTATGTGTTCCGAATGTCCACCGACCATTGCTTGCTCGTCAATCGTTTTATTTTGGATGGCCTTAAAAACGAACTCATCCCCAAACTGGAAGTAAGGTATAGCCGCAGCAAACAAAAATATGCCCCGGATGGTGGCGAATCTAAAGACGGCTCTAAAGCCCAGGATTCGCTCAACTTCCGCGACATGGACGAAAATCCCTTCTACGAACCTGCCAAAGAGTTGAGTTTTATCAAAAACCTGCACGCCAGTACGCCCTGGTTTTCGGTAGTGCTACTCGATACTGCTGAGCGGGAAAAATACCGTTGGGCCATTTTTGTGTACGATACGGTGCTCAAAAAAGTAGTGATCTACAGTGTGGCTGCCTCGAAAGAAGGTTTGTTTGAGCTCAAAGACAAAGTAGTGATCCAGCCCGATCCTGAAAACGAAAGCAAAAAGATCATGAGCCAAATTCCAGGTATCATTCGACGCGAGCTTTCTATGAGCAATGCCACCCCAGGCGATATAAAGGTAGTAAATCAGTTTTCTGCCACTATGTTTAATTATCAGGTAGAGCGGGCCACCAAAGCGGGCAATCAACTCATGAAAGAAGACACCCGGGTAATGTTGGCCATTCCGGTAGATACTGCAAACCAAGAAAGGGCTACTGCAGTCATTAATTTTGCGGTCAACAATCGTGGCCTACTCTCTCAAATAGACGCCAAAGTAGAGCAGTCCGATACCTTGCGAGGGAAAATCAAAGATCTCCTCTTGCCCCTCACCATCCTGGACGATATCCAGCTGATTGCCGATACTTCGCCTGCCCCCATGGGGGCGATTACCTCTATGACCGAAACTGATGATGCACTCATCTCGGTAGCCTCTCACGAATCAATCGGTTCCTTGGAAACTGGTAAAGAGATCAAAATTACGGGTACTCAGAGCTATGATGGGCATTTTGTGGCCCAAAATGTCACCGAACATGGCTTCGAGATTGCGACTTCATTCAACGGGAGCAAAACGGGTTATTGGGAAGTAGTAGAAGAAGACAACCAAGGGCTGGTATTTGAAAACATGATTGCCAGCTACGAAAAAACCGAAGATGGTCTGCTCAAAATCACTTGCCCCGCTCATGACATACAAGAGGGCGACGAAATCCAAATCCGGGGCTCTAAACAACAAGACGGCAAATACCCGGTAAGAAGTGTGGGAGAAGACAACAGTTTTGTTCTGGATATGAACTGGACCCCTGGTGAATTGGTCAACCTGAGCAAGGTCAAACGTAGAGGAATTTATTTCGACGGAGCAGGGGATGCCATCCAGACCGGAGCCCTCAAAATGCCGCGAGTGAGCCCTAAAATAGACCAAAACCGTTGCATTTCAGTATGGGTAAACTTGGAACGCTACAATGGACAAGAACAAGTGCTGGTGAGCCAAGAAAATGGCGAATTGGTACTCAAAATCAACGCTGAAAATCAACTTACATTTGAAGTGTTGTTTACCGATGGTAGCCAGGCTACCCTGCAAAGTACTGCTGCTTTTCCGCTGAATAGCTGGGTACATGTCGCCGGAGTCGTAAGCCACAATGCCCATCATGACACGCGCTGTTATATGACCCTCAACGGCGAAAAAGTACCTTGTGCAGGGGACCACATCATAGACAATGAATATGTAGTTCCTCCCGTTATTCCCGCCCATTTACCCACCGAAGTAGTCAATTTCAATGGTACCAACGACTGTTTGGCGGTAGATAAACTATTCTACGATGGCAACAGCACCATTCCAGCCCTCACTGCTGAGATGTGGGTATACATAGACAAAGATCCGAAGAGCCGTGTGCTTGTGTCGTTTGACCGGGAACAGTACTGGCAGATTATGGCTAGACATGATGAAGAAGGGGTGGCGATTCGGTGGTCTACCAGTAATGATACTGAAAGCGACGACTTATTTAGCAATACCCTACTTAGGGATAAGAAAATAATTACTTTCCCATTTCAGAACTTTGGCACAGTC
>CALDJV010000429.1 GCA_937899305.1 uncultured Cytophagaceae bacterium | reverse complement strand
CCCTAAATAATCTCTATGCCTTGACTTTAGACAAATCGGACGATGCTCCAGAAGTGGTAGCCAAGCTGGCGGATATGTTGGATTATATGCTCTACCAATGTGCCGAACCCAAGGTATCGGTACACAAGGAAATCGCGTTGATTCATAACTACATTGACCTCGAGAAACTACGCTATGGACATCGCCTACAGCTCGATTTTACTCATTCGCTAGACAATACTCAGACTCAGATTGCTCCTTTGATTTTGATCTCCCTGGTAGAAAATGCTTTTAAACATGGAGCCAGCACCGCCATGCAAGAGGTAGTCATTCGTATTTCACTCGAGGTAGTTCAAAGTCAGTTGCGTTTCAAAGTTTTTAATACCAAAAGCGAAACTTCCAGCGATATGGCAGGTTATAAAAAGGGAATTGGGGTAAAAAATATTCAACGCCAGCTAGAGCTGGTATATCCGAATCGCTACGAATGGCAAGTAGTAGAAGAAGCTGATTCGTATGAAGTCAATTTTCGCTTGAATTTGTAAAAAACTATCCATGGATAACATCATTCATTGTATGATTGTAGACGATGAGCCGCTGGCCATTGGTTTGCTCGAGAAACACATCCAACGTTTTGATCAATTGCAGTTGGTAGCCAGCTGTTGGAATGCAGTACAGGCGCTGGAAATCCTCAACCAAGAAAAAATAGATTTGTTATTTCTGGACATTCAAATGCCTGGTCTTACCGGACTCGAATTTGCCCAATCGTTACAAAACCCTCCTGAAATTATCTTTACTACTGCTTATCGGGATTATGCTGTGGAAAGCTATGAGCTCAATGTGGTAGACTATTTGGTAAAACCAATTACGTTCAATCGTTTCTTCAAGGCGATGAATACCTTTTTTAATAAAATAGCCCGCCCATTACCCAATCAAGTTTCATCTGCCCCCGTCCCGGTCTCACCTAATCCCTCAAATACTGTTGCTAGAGAAGACAAAACTTTCATTTATGTCAATACCAATCGTAAGTATACCAAAGTGTTGTTTGAGGGAGTGCTCTACATAGAAAGTATCAAAGATTATATCCAGATTCACACCGAAGGAGAACCCATTATGACCAAGGAAAAAATCAGCGAGTTTGCTCGTCAATTACCTCCTTATTTTTTGCGCATTCATCGCTCTTATATTGTCAACACCAAAAAGATTACTGCTTTTACCCAACACGATGTAGAAATCAATCGTCTGGAGATACCCATTGGCATTTCTTATAAACAAGAAGTGATGAACTTTTTGAAAAAATAATATTTTTACCTGACGGGTTCCCAGTTTGTTTTTTGGGAACCCCATCAGGTAGCACCAAACCTAATCTCGGTCAAAAAGTATTCTTTCTCCTTTTTTGGATTCATCAAATACGCCTTCAGCGTAAGCCAAATGCCCTGAAACAATGGTATGGGTAATTTCAGAATGGAAAGTTTGTCCGTCCAACGGCGACCACCCAGACTTATATACAATGTCCTCTTTTTTTACCGTAGTTGTTTTATTGAGGTCTACCAATACCAAGTCGGCCCAATATCCTTCCCGAATGTATCCTCGCTTTTCGATTTCAAAACAAATGGCTGGAGCATGGGCCATTTTTTCTACCACTTTCTCCAAGGAAATCCGCCCCTGATGTACTGCTTCCAACATCATTTGCAACGAAAATTGTACTAGTGGCAATCCAGAAGGCGCTTTCCAGTAGTGATTTTGTTTTTCTTCCCAAGTATGGGGCGCATGATCGGTCGCGATGATATCCAAGCGATCATCCAACAAAGCAGGCCACAGTGCTTCACGGTGTCGCGCCTCTTTGATGGCAGGATTACATTTAATCTGAGATCCCAGGGTATCATACTGACTGGCCTCAAACCACAGGTGATGTACACATACCTCAGCAGTAATTCTTTTTTCAGCCAATGGAATGTCGTTACGAAAGAGCTCGGTTTCTTCACCAGTAGAAATGTGCAAGATATGCAGTCGTGTATTGTGTTTTTTGGCCAATTCTATAGCCAAGCTACTCGATTTATAGCAAGCTTCGATGCTCCTGATTTCCGGGTGCGCACTCATAGGTACTTCATCACCGTATTTCTCTTTGTAGACCGCTGAGTTGGCTCTAATGGTGGCTTCATCTTCGCAATGCGTGGCGATCAACATGGGCAATTGACTGAATATTTTCTCTAGTACTTGCCGATTGTCTACCAGCATATTGCCCGTAGACGAACCCATAAATATTTTAACTCCACATACTTTCTTAGGATCGGTTTTCAATACCTCCTCGATGTTGTCATTAGAAGCACCCATAAAAAACGAGTAGTTGGCCAATGCAACCTCGGATGCTCGTTGATATTTTTGCTCCAACAAATCCTGAGTAAGGGTATTGGGTACCGTATTCGGCATTTCCATAAACGTAGTGGTACCGCCTTTTACCGCTGCTTTGGCCTCGTGGTACAAGTCGGCTTTGTGGGTAAGGCCTGGCTCCCGAAAATGAACTTGATCGTCAATGACTCCTGGAATAAGGTGTTTGCCTTGAGCATCTATGACCACATCGGCCGACATAGTTGATAGGTTGTCCCCCAACTTTTCGATGATGCCATCTTTGATGAATACATCATTGGTTTTGATTTCGCCTTCATTTACTACTTGGGCGTTGGTAATTAATATTGTTTTCAATATATCTTCGTTTTGGTCGATAATTTTACCTTTTATAAACCTCCCCCATATCTACCAAGGGATGCATTTTCGGACTGAAAGTTAGAATGAAAACCATTAAACCACAATATTTATCTTAATCAGTAATTTTTGTGGACATCATCCTACTCCAAATTACTATATAATCTTGATAAATTGCTTCAGTTATACGCGCATTTTTTCGTATATTGTTTTGCGAGTGATCAACTATTATCATATTTCACCAAATCCCATTGTTCAACCAAAACTTTAACCAGTTACATGAAAGTCATTGCTTTTCAACGTATTGTGTCATGACATTACAAAACACTTACTTGCCATTCCTTTACCTTTAGCCAATTACAATGTTTACCAAGAAATCTGATTATGTCACAGGTTACCTATCACCAAGATTTAAAAGAGCTACTCAAATACGTCCAAATACTCCCTAATCATTTGAATGTATTGAAGGAGGTTGCGGATTGCTATGCCAACATCAATAAATATTATAAGGCCATTCCTTTCTATCAAAAAATAGAAGTGCTCACTCCCGATGATCACGAAAATATTTTGCTTCTGGCCAATGCTACTTATCAGGTAGGTCAGTTTGAACGCTCTCTGGAGTATTTCATAAAAGCCGAAAAAAAACAACCTTTGTCACCTGAGCATTTGTCTTACGTAGGCTATTGTTATCAAGCAGTCAAAGACTATTCACAAGCAGTCACATATCACCTCCACGCTTACAAACATATGCCTCATAACCTTTGGAACCTGGGACATATTGGGTATTGTTTTCAGGCGTTGGAAGATTTTGAACAAGCAATGAAATATTACAAAGTTGCCGAAAAACTCAACCCCCGCGAAGACGTGATCTTGATGAACATAGGTTGGATTTTACTGGTAAAAGGTCAATCACAAGAAGCCGAAAAATACCTGCATAAAGCCTATATGCTCGATAATTACGATGCCTATACCCTTATGAATCTAGGGCATGTACACCTCATTAAAGGAGAAAACTCTAAGGCGTTTGATTTTTACCGACGTAGCATTGTAGAATTTTCTACCCAAGAAGAGTTTAAAAAATTATTTGAAGACGATCTACGCTACCTGGAAATCTACAACATCAGCCAAAGAACGTTTGGGTTTATCAAAGACGAGATGCTGGCTTATGCCCAAACCGTCCGTTAAGGGAGGATGCAATAAATAGTCTCCCTATTAGAGTCAGTGGTTTTGCGGATAGATGAGGCTATTTTTCTTGCCCATAGCAGCGCTACGGGCAAGAAAAATAACGAAATATATCCGTGAAAGAACGGCTAATAATTGGGTATGTTATTTTTTAGATACTCCCTAAAAGGATGCTTGCTTTTTTCAAACTACTATAAATTGATTATATTTATGAACAATACTCCACAATGATTTTAGTCAAAGTCGATTGCTAATTAGTCTTTGGCAACATTTGGTAAAGGTACCCAATCAAGGTTAAACAAGTGATTTTTGGAGTACTTGACCTCTGATTATCAACGAGTTAATTTGTAACCATTCTACATAAAATGGCTGATCTCTAGTGGTTTGATCGCATAAGCACAGTTCACAACAATGTCACAAGTAAGTTACACTCACTTAATTCAATATTTACTCCCTCTAGAGCAAGTTATTCCCCAACATTATGACCTTTGTATTCAGATTGCTGATGGGTATCGTCAAAGTTATAAATATCGAAAAGCCATTGTTTATTATAAAAAGGCCGAAAAAATACGCCCTCTCAATGGGTCCGATTTGAAAGAGTTTGCCTGGTGTTTTAGAAAAACGGATGCTTTTCGCAAGGCATTGTCTTATTATAAAAAAGCTGAAAAATTTGAGCCGCATTCGGTATGGGAAATCAAACAAATTGCTTTTTGTTATCGGGAATTACAAGATTGGGCCAAGGCATTGGAGTATTACCTGTTGGCCTCACAACTGGAACCCAACAACACCTGGTATCTGGACAATGCCGGATTTTGCTATCAGAGACTTCAAAGGTATGATCAGGCGCTACAATTTTATCAAAGATCGCGAGAAATAGATAAACGAGATGCCTGGAACTTACGCCAAACCGGTTTTTGCCATCAAAAGTCCCAAAATTACCAAAAAGCCCTTGAGTTTCATCTTAAGTCAAAAGATGTAGATCCGCACGATGTGTGGAACCTGGGTTGTATTGGCTGGTGTTTTTTTGTGCTAGGGGATTTGCACCAAGCACACGTCTATTTAAAAAAGTGCTTGTCGAATGGAGAAGATGAATACGACTTGCTCAATCTGGGCCATATATTCTTATGCCAGGGTAACATAAAAAAAGCCAAACTATATTATCAAAAAAGCTTATTGATGTTTAGTACTCCCGCTAAATTTTTCCG
>CALDJV010000428.1 GCA_937899305.1 uncultured Cytophagaceae bacterium | reverse complement strand
TTTCAAAAAAAATTAAAGACAATAAAAGGTGTCGTAGAATAGGGTTACTTCGCTTTCCAAACGACAACAGTCCCTATTTGAATGTTGCCCTTTTATTTTCAATACTACTAAACTTTGTTTGTGGAGAAACAAACAAAGGCGAAAATCAAGAAATAGTCAGGCTATAAAGCTTCTTCCTTCTATCTGTCTTTTAAACAATTTAGAGGCTTTGATCTCCTGATTTTCAAAAATATTGAATAACAAAATATACCCAGGCTATTTTACTTCTTCCTTCTATCTTTTACATTTAGAGGTAAAGGTTCCCTGGTTTTCAAAAAAAATTAAAGACAATAAAAGGTGTCGTAGAATAGGGTTACTTCGCTTCAAGATCGACAACAGTCCCTATTTGAATGTTGCCCTTTTATTTTTAAGAAACAGAATTAAAACACTATGAAACACTTAAAAATTTTCGGAAAAGAAATTATTGATGAGGCTTCTATTAATCAATTGAAAAACTGCCTGGGCGAAGAAGATTTGGGCGTACTTACAGCAGATGCCCATTACGGTTATGGTCACCCCATTGGAGGGGCAGTGGCTTATAAAAATCGTATTTCTTTGTCAGGAGTAGGTTTCGACATTGCCTGTGGTAACAAAGCAGTACGTACCAATGTATTGGCGGCTGATTTGGATACCGCCAAGGTGATGGATGAAATCTTTAAACAAATTGGATTTGGCGTAGGACGCGTCAACCGCGAAAAAGCAGATCACCCAGTATTGGATAAGATTGCCCAATCCGATTTTGAACCCATCCGCGATTTGGCACAAATGGCTACCGAACAATTAGGAACTGTAGGAAGCGGCAACCACTTTGTAGACTTGTTTAAAGATGAACAGGGTTATGTGTGGATAGGAGTTCATTTTGGTTCTCGGGGTTTTGGGCATAAAATCACTACCGGATTCATTGCCATGTCGCAAGGAAAAACCTTTCAGGAAAAGGGAAAAGAGGGTGGAATGGCTTCTAAGCCTATCTTGTTTGATACGACTACCGACTTGGGCCAAGCATATACCTATTGTTTGGGTTTAGGAGGCGAGTATGCCTATGCGGGGCGCGATTGGGTTGTCAATAAGGTACTCGAAATTCTACAAGCTGAATCGACCTTTGAAGTGCATAATCACCATAATTTTGCTTGGGAAGAGGAGCACTTTGGCGAAAAGTACTGGGTAGTGCGCAAAGGTTGTACTCCAGCTTTTCCAGGACAGTTGGGGTTTATCGGGGCCAATATGTATGATACCTCAGTGATTATTGAAGGGGTAGACACCAGCGAATCTAAACAAGGATTATACTCTACGGTACACGGTGCCGGGCGGGTAATGTCGCGTAATGCCGCAGCTGGAAAGAAAAAGTGGGTAAAAGGTCCGGATGGTAGAAAACGACCTACCATTGTGAAACCAGGCGCGGTGAATTTTACTGAAGTACAGCAGCGGATGAAAGACAAAGGCATTGAGTTACGCGGTGGTGGAGCAGACGAAGCACCCCAGTGTTATAAAAAACTAGAAGATGTCATTGCTTATCAAGGTGATACCATTCGAGTGCTGCATCGTTTGAGCCCTATTGGGGTGGCGATGGCAGGTTCGGAGGTGTTTGATCCTTATAAGGACTAAAAACAACTACTTGCAGTATAGTACTTAGTCGGAGTAAGTCTAGTTACACTACGCCTTGCTCCGACTTTTATACTTAAGCATTCAGTCTCTCCTCAAAATTTATTTCACCATTTCATTTTCTAAAAAACGATTCAATAATGCATTGTAAATGGCTGAAAAATCATCGCGACCCAAACCCGCATCGATTGCTTTTTGATACAAGTCTTGGCTAGCATCAGCCGAAAGGTGCGTGATGCCGTGGTCCTTGGCAGTACGAGCAAAAAGCCCTACATCTTTGTGCATAAGTTCCAATGGAAACTGCACGTCTTGATCGTCTTTGGCCAATTTTTCAGCTTTAGATTTTAGAAACGGGGCCGATACGGGCAAGTTGGGTAAAAAATCTAACAAAAAATGACGATCCAAACCGATCTTTTCTCCTACCACTGCGGCTTCAGCAAATGCCAACATCCCTTGAGCCAAAATGTAATTGATCAATATCTTCAAGGATGAGCCTTTACTGGTCGCCCCCAGGTTCACTACTTTTTTGCCCATCATTTCCATATAAGGTTTGGCTTGATCTACCAAGGCCGCTTCTCCTCCACAAAAGAACACCAATTCGGCATTTTCGGCGTGGGGTTTGGTACCAGCTACTGGGGCATCAATAAAATTTACCTGGTACTTTTGAGCTTCTTCGGCCGAGCGTACCGAAAACGCGGGGCTTACCGTAGAACAGTCTACCCATAGGGTATTGGGTTTCATCCCTGACAAAAAACCTTGAGGTCCAAAGGCTACTGCCTCCACGGCATTGGGCGCCGACAACATTGTAAATACCAAATCAGCTTCTTTTACTGCTTCTATTGCGGTTGACGCTACTTTTGCTCCCAAAGGCACGAGTGCTTCGCCCACCGAAAGGGTACGGTTGTATACTGTAATTTCTACTTTGTTTTTGAGGAGGTTTTTTGCCATCCGACTCCCCATAATTCCTAGTCCGATAAAAGTGATTTTCATATTTTTTGTTTCGTTTACAATCAGTGGTTCATCAACTTATGAATTATACCATTTCCTATTTCAAAGCATCCAAAATTGCCTGGGGCTCGGTTCTTTCGCGGTAATCGCCACTGGCTGACTCCGCAAACTGAATCACTCCTTGTTGATCAATGATGAATACCGCAGGTACTGGAAGTAATCCTTCATCGGTGTCATAAAACGAATGAAAGTCTATTCCTAAATCTTTCATTGCCTGTACCGAGGCTACGCCATTTTTAAATACGGTAGTATATTGTCCAATCATTTCGTTTTGCCCATCGCTCAATACCTCAAAAGCCAAGTTATTTTTTTGTTTGATGTCCAACGAATGATCAGGGGTTTCTAAAGAAACTGCTACCAGCGCTGCACCAGCGGCTTTGATTTCAGGCAATATCTTTTGATAGCTATTCAAGGCCAGGTTGCAATACGGACACCAGGTACCTCGATAAATCACGAGCACTACTTTGCCCTGGTTCAATAGGTTTTGAAGCGCAACGGTCTTACCAGTGGCATTGGGCAACGAAAACTTTGGCGCCATGTCTCCTACTTTTACCTGTAGAGGAACAGTATGCGTTTCCGCTAACATTTGAGCATCTTGGTTAAAGGTGTTCAACGCTTCGGCAGGTAACATCTCGCTCAGCTGAGTCAGCAAACCTTGTAAATCTTGTTGGTAAGAAGGGACAGTTGTTGGTGAATTTGACATTTTTAAGTTGTGTTTTATAATTCTCTATAACTTGAAGTCATTTCAACTTCATTGATTTATTACAAAACTATGGCAATGCTTCACAGGGCCTTGCCCCAAAATGTTCATCCATCCTGTTTTTGCGTCAAAAGTTATATTTTTTGTAGAAAACTATAAAGATAATCCTTCCTGATGCTCCACTAATAACTGTTTGGGAGTCATTTGATACTTTTTCTTGAATTCTTTGATAAAATGAGATACATTTTCGTAGCCAGTCTCCAAAGCTACTTGGGTCACATTCATTTCGTTGCTCACCAACAGGGTGTGGGCTTTGGTTAAGCGTTTATCCATCAACCACTTTTGGGGAGTCGTATCAAAACGGGTTTTAAACTCCCGACGAAAGGTTGAGATGCTTTTGCCCGTGAGGTAGGCATAGTCTTCTACTTTGAGGGGTTTGTCGTAGTTGGCTTCCATAAATGCCTTTAGATTGCGAGGTACACCTACAAATGCTTGCTTCAGAAAAACGGTAAAGTGTTCATCCAAAGCTTCCAGTAGATAAAGAAGTTCGTACATTTTTACTCGGA
The DNA here is from genome assembly GCA_937899305.1 of uncultured Cytophagaceae bacterium. Taxonomy (GTDB): domain Bacteria; phylum Bacteroidota; class Bacteroidia; order Cytophagales; family Microscillaceae; genus Microscilla. The sequence continues at coordinate 1,151 of CALDJV010000428.1, read as the reverse complement.
TGAACTCCTCTTTTACTACATTCATTTTAGGAAGAATGGTATTCAGCGCCTGTACATAGGCTTTTACCTCCTCGGTAGAATTAAAACGGTACGCTTCTTTCCACTTTTGTTCCTTGGGTAAACCCAACGATTTCCCTAACAAGAAACCTTCTAAGATAGCATCATCAAAAAAGAACAGCATACTTTCAAACCCTTGGTTTTTGCTATTGCTCAGCAAATCAGAAACTTGGTACAAGCCCTTGGGAATAAAAACCATGGTACCGGCCGGTACCCTGATCGAAGTCCCATCATAGGTCATGATTTTTTGTTCTCCTTTCAAAACCAAGGAAAGCACCGATTTACTCATGTAGCTATCCTTACTCAGTACTGTTTCGTTTAGACTTTTTCTTAAAATACAGGAAGCTCCATCGCTGAGGATTTGCCGTATGAAAGGTTGATTGAACAGGTATTGGGGTACTAGATTCATAGGGTAGTTAAATGGTAAATGATTGGATAGGTGACTTTCTCAAGTTATCATTATTTTCCTGAGATTTTTGATAACTTCATCAGTTTTTTCGTTATTCAGTAGCGTTTTCAAAATAAGTATCCGATTTGGTCATATGCCTGGGTTTGTTGGGTAAGGCACTTTTTGCGGGAATAGCAGCGCTATTGCCAAAAAAAGTAACGAAACCCAGAAATTCAGGCAGCAGAGCAAACTAGATAGTTATTGCGAACACGTTACTCAGTACCTACACAAACAAAGATTGCTTATGCCTCGGTTCATTGCGCTTCCTGTTCAAGGTATGATATGGTTGCTATTGATAGTTTATCCTGAATTTACCGCTTGCCAAAATCCATCTGACCAGGCACTACGCAAACAGGCCCGTATTTTGGCCAAAAAGTATATCATTTTAGACGGCCACATCGATGTACCCTACCGAATCAAAATAAGCAATGAAAATGTGGCTCAGCGTACTTTCAGAGGAGATTTTGATTATTATCGGGCCAAAAAAGGGGGCTTGGATGCTCCTTTTATGTCTATTTTCGTACCCGCATTTTTTCAAAATAAAAACGGACGCGCTCGTAGATTTGCCGATGTATTGATCAAGGCAGTAGAAAAATTGGCACAACAAAATCCTCAAAAATTTGCCATTGCTACTTCTCCCAAAGAA
>CALDJV010000427.1 GCA_937899305.1 uncultured Cytophagaceae bacterium | reverse complement strand
ATCACTTGGATAGACTTCTACTTGTTGAGTTATGATGATACATTTTTGAGAACATCGTGCAAATATAGTTAAATAGTTGAATTGGTCATAGGGTAAAAACATCCTTTACACATCTAAGAAAATACCATCTCTCTCGGAATTGATATACTTATGAAAACTCTTTTTTCATAAAACACTCAATTATTTCTTATCAATTCTAATATTTCGAAATACTAATGATGAAATACTTTTTCACCTATGGTCTATTCTACCTATTCTTACTGACTGGTTGTTTCCAATTTGCCCAAGCGCAAATTCAAAATGCATCGGTGATGAAACCACACCGAGTAAAAGGAAAACACATTGTATGCCCTATAGGAAAGCATGATGGTAAGCATTATCACCTTACTCCTCCTTTAGGTTTTTTAAGACGTGCCCGTACTCAATCCAAAAAAAGCAACATAGAAGTGACCTACAATGGCTTTAGCCCCGAAGCTCAGGCTGCTTTTCAGTTTGCCGTAGAAATATGGGAAACCTTGCTCCCTTCGCCCGTTACCATTAGAGTAAACGCCAACTGTAGCAGGCTTGCGCCTGGCTTATTGGGAGCTGCGGGGCCTACAATTTACGAGATCAACTTTAAAAATGCTCCCCTGCGAAACGTTTGGTACCCGATTGCCTTGGCCGAAAAAATTGCAGGTGAAAATCTCAACGATGAGGCTCCTGACATATCAGCCAATTTTAATAACTCAATCAACTGGTATTTTGGAACCGATGGAAATCCCGGCAACGATGAAGTAGATTTGGTGTCGGTGGTACTTCATGAATTGGGCCATGGCTTGGGTCTTGCTCCTTTTCGGGAATACAATAATAGTGATAAAACTTTTTCACTCGGATTCAATGGTGCCCCTGACACCTACTCTTATCATTTGGTAGACGGAAACAGTAACTCTTTACGCGATACCACTTTTTATCCACCCAACTCCACCGAGTTGGGAACTGCGGTAACAAATAACAGTTTATTTTTTAGTGGATTGACTACCAATACTGCAGCAAACAACGCCACAGGAAGCAAAATATATGCTCCTGCAGAATTCGTGGTGGGTTCTAGTCTTGCCCACCTAGACGATATCTACATCAATACTCCCAACACTTTGATGACTTCTGGTATCTCCTTTGGGGAAGCCCAGCATGACCCTGGTCCCATTGTGGTAGCCATGCTCAATGACATGGGGTGGCGTACTACCCGACTCACGGTATCGGATACCATTCGGAGCACCGAAACTGCGGCGGCCAACTATCCAGTAAAATTTTCCATTGATAGTGACACTACTTACCAGGTTTCCGAAATTAAGTTTTTTTATTCTTTGGATAGTATGAAAACGCCCATTGCTCTGACCCCAACTGCTACTGGGGTAACCAATGAATTTATGGTTACCATCCCAGGGGTAAGCGATGGTAATTTGGTAGCTTATTACGCTGAGGTAACTGATGACGCAGGTAGAGTGATTCAATCGCCTTCGCAGGCCACTGATTTCAATGCCTATTTCTTCTTTTTTGTTGGGCCCGATAATGTTCCACCCACCCTTACCCATACCCCACTTACCTCGGTAGCAGCCACCGCTGATAGTGCTGTTTTTTCGGCCGAATCTACCGACATTTTTGGGCTATCCTCGGTGCAAGTAATCTACTCGATTAATGGAGTAAACCAACCTCCAATAGATATGACCGTAGGAACAGACTTTGACCTTAACCGCTATACTGGGGTAATGCGATTTAACAGAGGGCAATTACGTAATGAAGACGTCATCAACTATAGTATTGTAGCTACTGACAATTCAGGTACTCAAAATACCACTACTTTACCCACTACGGGTACTTACAAAATAGAGGTAAAAGGTTTAAAAGCGCCTCAAAGTAAATACCAGACCGATTTTAATGATATCGCCACGGTCACTGATGATTTTATAGGTAATAATTTCTCGATTCGTTTAGAACCAGGGTTTAGCGATGGAGCGATTCATTCTGATCATCCTTATTTGGTGGGCAGTGGTGTCAACAACCAGAGTAACTTTGTGTACCAACTCAGGGTGCCGATTATAGTCAATGCCCAAAGAGATGATGCCTGGATGCGTTTTGATGAGGTCATATTGGTAGAACCAGGGGAACCCAACGCCAACTTTGGCAGCCTTCAATTTTACGATTATTTTATCGTGGAAGGTTCTATTGATGGTGGTAATACTTGGACACAATTGGGAAATGGTTATGATGCTGGCGCCAACCTCACTTGGGAGTCTTTTTATTTTACTGCCCTATCGGGCGACAATTCTGCGGCCCAAGGCAATTCTAATCTATTTAAGCCCAGGTTTTATAACTTGCGTGATGTGTTTAACGCCGGGGCTACAGTAGCAATTCGTTTCAGGCTTTTTTCAGATCGGGTAGCTTATGGTTGGGGAGTTGCTTTAGACAACCTCAATATTCAGGATGGTGTGGTAGGCATCGAGGAATTTATTGCAGTAAATAGCACTCAACTCAAAATGTTTCCAAACCCTAACTCTGGGCAATTTAACCTTCAAGCGACGTTTAAAAAACCAGTAGAAACTTTGCCAGTGAGCCTGACCAATCTACAAGGGCAACAAGTTTATCGTACGACTTTCAAAAATGTGGGCAAACAATTTTCTGGTCAAATGAAGCCTGGACAGTTGACTCCAGGAGTGTATTTTGTAAATCTACACCTTGGTAATTATCGTTTGACCAAAAAAATTATGATTAGGTAACTGACCTTTCGCAGGTCAAAAATTTGTTTATTTTTAATTAAATACCAATTACAAAGTTCAGGTGAAAATATGAACAACTAGAGTTCATTAAGCCTTTCATTTTTTTCTACAGCAGGACAATATCCAGTGGATATTGGGCCAGCTAAGAGGGACGGAACGAAACAAAACCGATGGCTACAGCTCAATGTCATTAAGTTAAGAACTGTTTTGATAAAAAT
>CALDJV010000426.1 GCA_937899305.1 uncultured Cytophagaceae bacterium | reverse complement strand
ATTTTAGTGAAATTACTCAACGCTAAACCTCAGAGTTCCTTACAGGACAAGTTTTACGTTCGTAGCAGCATCCCGCAGGCTCGCCCAACATTCACTGGATGTTGCCGAGAACTGATGGCTACATCTCAATGTTGTTTAGTTAAGGAAAAAATGTTGGTTCACATACCGTTTTCGGTGGCCTCCCTTTGGTAAGACCACCGAATGGGATGCGTGTGTATATCAGGTTTTCGTGATTACCGACTACTTCCTCTCATTTGGTCTTACTGACAAGGAGACCAAATGAAACGAATCCCGAACAGGAATAGTATGAAAGACTTACGTAACGTCAATTAATTATCTATTAGATGAAATTTCAGAAACTAAACGGCAATCATCACACTTGAAGCCATAAAAATCATTGAAAGTAGCTCCTTCAATAAGCCAGTCCCCTCCGCAATGAGGGCATTTTCTTGCCCGTTCTTTTTGCTGCCCCCAGGCACGATAACTGAACAAAAAATAATAAGTAGGAGTACCCGTCACTTCTTCAATTTTTTGACAACATTGAATTCCTTGTTGGTTCAAATCGCTTTTGTGATGCTGTAGTTGAGTTTGCATCCACTTTTCACTGATACTCCCATTGTGCCAAAGCCCTTCTATTCGAGTATAATTGTTTTCCCAAAAGTGGATATTGTCATAGCCTATGCCATCAGGGTTGGTATCCGGAATTTTGTACAAGGGAATTGGGTCTAGGGTAAGCCCGTCTACCAAAGGAGAAAAAGCAAGTGATCTTAAAATAAAAAACTCTGATTGAGTAGGGATCATGGTGAGGTCAAACTCAGGGGCAACTCCTACATATTGAAATTCTAAATGACAGCCCAACTCGTTCAGGAGGCGGTTTTTGTGATTGAGGGCGTATTTTGTTGCATTTTTATCGTCATAGGAATCCTTTTCTATACAATAAAGATTTACACTTACCCCACCGGAAATAGGTTCATATTGCCATTCTTCATTGGTGATTTGCCCACTTCGGTAAAGCAAGCTAAAATAATGTTCTGCGTATTCAAAAAAGGTGTCGGTACCGGTTTTTCCACCGGTAATGTGTAACTTGATGATGTGCATCATAGAGGTTTGATCAAGTATTGGTTCAGTTGTATTGATTGACGCAATATACAGAACTTATCCCCTATACTTAAGAATAATCCCAGAACCTGGATTTTAAACTTTCATCCCAAATCAAAAATGCTAATTTTGCCTCGGTTTAAGAGCGCAAAGGTATTATCAAACCAACTACCATTGTTTCACGCCTCAAACCTTGTATAGATATGGAAGAGTTTATCATTCAGGAGCTGACAGAAGCCCAATCGGTATTAGAAAAATTCGTTAGTCAACCCGCAAATATTCAGAAAATTGCCCAAGCAGCCCAAATCATGGCCCAAGCCATGAAAGCAGGAGGGAAGGTGATGTCTTGTGGCAATGGAGGCTCACATTGCGACGCCATGCATTTTGCCGAAGAGCTTTCGGGGCGTTACCGGGAGAGCCGCCCTGCTTTGGCCGCATTGGCCATTTCCGATCCTAGTCATATCAGTTGTGTGTCCAACGACTACGGCTATGAGTTTGTGTTTTCACGTTTTGTAGAAGGTTTGGGTCGTACCGAAGACGTATTGCTGGGCATTAGTACCAGTGGCAATTCAGGCAACGTGATCAAGGCGGTAGAGGCGGCCAAAGCCAAAGGCATGAAGGTGGTGATTTTGACGGGGAAAGACGGTGGAAAACTGGCTGGAATGGCTGATGTAGAGATTATTGTGCCCCACTTTGGTTATGCCGACCGCATTCAGGAAATTCACATCAAAATCATCCACATTTTGATTGGATTGATAGAAAAACAAATGTTAGTGAAGCGGAAAAAATAAATTGAGCCAATATTACAAAGGATCTTGTGGTCAGACGAGTCTAAAAAATAAGCTAATAGCAGCGCTATTGGTGCTATTTTTTGACGAAGTATTACCGCAAGAGATAAAGTATAGTGGCACAAGTTATTTTAGTAGATTCATTTAAAAATAAAAAAAAGCCATTTGGTAGGCTCCAAATGGCTGCTTTATCTTGTAGTTCAAACTGACTATTTTATGATCTCAAGCCGATTGCTTAAACTTTACGTTCAGAGACAATGATTCAAAGTCATTTTGAAACTCCTCGCCTTCTTCATAAATGTCCAAGTCGAGAGGGCGGGCATACCAGTTTACTTCTACGGGTACCTCACTGTTGTATTTATCGAGCATTTCAAGTATTTGGAAAAATACCGATGAAGAACTTGTATTAAAATACACCAGGTAAAAATTAAAAGTAATGGGTACTTTGTTGGTTTTTAGGAAACGACGCAGCCATTCCAATACGGGTACGTAAAAATAATTTGCATCGTCACTGTAAGATTCACCTTTGATTTCAAATTTGTTTTTTTCGATGTCAAACGATATCAATGGGGTATCATTTGATTGTTCGATTAATAAAGATTTCATAATTTTTTAACAGTCAAAAAAATCAGTTATGTCGCAAAAATAAATGTATAATTGTGTTAGGGCAAGTAAGTGTCGATGATAGGCTTTAAATCATCGACCAATGAACACCCTTTTTGCACAAACGTAATAAGACGAGAATGAGTTTTGAATGTAAAGAAATTTAAAAGTTGACAGGTAAAATTGAAAAAATAACCTCTCGCTTTTCAACAAGTTATGGACTATTGCTAAATGGCTTTATTGATACATTGTTCCGCTTCGCTAATTGTTAAAGCTCTCCTGACGAAGGAAGAACCGACCAAAGGGAGCTCTGCGTAGCTAATCTTGCGCAAAGCGACGCAAAACTGTGAACCGTCACCCGTCGACTAATAAACGAAGCTAATTATTCCGCTTCGCGCTACTATGGACTATCGACCAATGCTGTTTCCTTAAGGGTTATCAGAGCAAATTCGTTGCTTTGCTCGCGGGTGGGTAGACAGCATGGAAGGAGGGGGCATTGGCCTTGCGCGGTAGCATATGCTGTCGAGGGTTTTTTCCTTTATTTTTTGCCCTCAAAAAATGAAGCCGCCGGAGGCAACCGAGCCAAAGTCAGAGAAAATAAACTAA
>CALDJV010000425.1 GCA_937899305.1 uncultured Cytophagaceae bacterium | reverse complement strand
CTCTTAATCAAAATGCTTGCCGCTCACTAATGATTGCCAACTGAATATTAAAAAAAATATTGTTTTTTCTGTGACCTTTTTCACAAAAAAACCGTATGTATATGTAAGAATAAAAACTGATTTTGACTTTGACACACTAAATATTAAGCACCACTTAACTATTATGCGTAAAATCTTACTACTAATTTCACTAACAGTATGGCTTGGTGCATGTAATTCTCAAAAGGAAGACAACAAACAGGCACAAACCAAACCAAAAGACGAACAAAAATTACCATCAGCAGAGGCGAACATCATTCCTCAAGAAAATGAGACGCTTGTTCCACCTCAAGGGGTGAAAGAAGCACCCAAAAACTCAAAAGATGATGGTTATCTGGTAGAACATCCAGAAAAAAGAAACGTAAAAGGGCAACAAAGTCGTTTAACTGCAATTGAGCGCTTGAAATTGAAAGGTTCTGCTCAATTAGAATATGCTCAGAAAGATTTCAATATTCTTCAGGAAGATACGACCATTACAGTGAATGACAACGCCTTCAAGATAAATTATCGAACGGTTTGTTTGAACGACGAAGGAGTTGCTCAAGAAGTAATTGCAATGGATGGAAGGAGTCACCGGACTTATTTGATTTCGCACAATTATAAAACTGAAGTATCAGTTGTGCTGAATGGCAAACAAACCGGTAAAGACATTATTCAAAAAGATTTGTTTAAAGGACACCTTAATCCAGATTTTTTACGTAAATCTATTATCAAGCATCCTCAGTTTATCAAGTTCAATGAGGACAATGCAGAAGCAGTATTTTCATTTCTAGTAGGAGTACCCCATACCGACTGGGTAGCGTTGGCAACTGTAGGAGTAGGACAGTTTGGTAAAAGTAGGGTCATCAAGGTAGAAAACGTAGGAATGTAAACAAACAACGCAACTAATTTTAAACGGGTTTTATATATAATTGATAATCTCATCCTTTATTAGGATGAGATTTTTTTTGATATCAATGGCGATGCTTAAGACGCAATCTTTTCTTCCACTTGATCAGCGTTAATTTCTAGATGAAGCACTTGTAATGAAGACAAGCCATCTTTTTGAGTAGTTTGTACCGCCACAGTATGTTGACCAGGAGTAAACTTTCGGATAAACTCTTTCTGGTCGCTCAACATGATTTGAGGACGAAAAACCTGATCTTTGGTACTATAATTAAAATCCCAGGAGTAAAATGCTTCTGAGGGTTGCTCACTACCTTGTAAACTAAATGAAACCTCAGACGAATCATCTTCTATGTTATTGATTACATATTGTACATCAGGCATTTGGGGCGAAGGGATTAATTCGTCAAGGGTGACTAGTTTTAAGCGAATATTTTCATAAGTGTGGAGTCGCTTTACTTCTTCTAAGGCATACTTGCTAAAGTTGGTGCCTACGAGTACGCCATGCAACTTACTTTCTTGCGACTCTAGCCATTGTTTTCTAAAAGGCTTCACGTGGGTTTCTACCATTTGGTCTACTGCCTGCAGACCCAGTTTGTAATTACATTTAAGTACCACTGAGGCTTCTTCTACCAGGGTATCCGAGAATTGATCTTTTACCCAGTCCTCGAAACCCACCGTTTCACTATGCAAACGAGTAAACGGCTCATATTCATAAATACGTAATGAGAAGGGATGTGTCCCCTCTTTATTAAGCTGATATTCAGTAGATTTGATGGATTTGACAGCGTTATCAATCCCTACCCAGAATCGCTTATGTTGATCTGCCAACTTGAGTAACCTATTGTTGTGTACACCAATGCTTAATAAAGTATCCCCTTCATTGCTGGTATATTGCAAAATACGCTTGAATAAATTAATTGGGTTTTTTGAGCGATAGACAAAAGGCGTTTCGTTGGTACTTGATAGTACTCGACTTTGATTGGGGTGATTGTAGGTGAAATCTTCGGACATGGTAAAATACAACAAACTGGTTTGAGTCAGCGATGAATTTACCGATAAACTCCCTTCAGTATCTGGAGCTTGCCATTTAATTTCTCCCCGATAGTTTTGTTTATCAAAGATAGGAGTTGCGGCATTTTTAAGGGCCCAATGAGTGAGCGGAATGGGCACATTTATAAAAATGCTTGACGTTTTTTTCAAAAGAGGAACCAGTTTCGCTAAGGTATCTTTCAGCCATCTTTTATAACGCCTTGATGCCTGGTTTTTACCATCGATTGAAGTTAAATCTTTAATATGGGAGGGAAAGTCTACGAACACCAAATCAAGGCTTTTGGGTTCCATAATGGAAAGTACTTGCTGGGTATCGCCTAATATCAATTGGTTCATAATTCACTATTGTTGGTAACACTTGGGATGTATTTTTACTATAAGTAAACTGCCTCAACAATAGTACCATGTAGGGGTGTATGTATGATTATAAGTCGAAATAACTAAAATTTGTGAGATCGATTTGATCCTCGAAAAAAGCCATGTCTTGTTCGAGACCAAAAGCCCGGCAAATTTTCTCGGAATTACGCATTGTGATTTCCAAAATCTTTTCGTTGGTGAGCTCTAAAGGATGAAACTTCTCTACCAATTTAAAGTTTGAATCATATTTGTTTTGGTATTCGTCATAAAAATAGTAGAGACGAGAATTGAAGTATTTGGAATGAAATCCATAGAGGGTATAATGGAGTACATTCACAAAACTCAATTGAAGTATGACCTCTTCATCATACATGAGTAACTCATAAAAACTACGGGCAAAATTGAGCAACATCATTTGGTAGCCCACAATGTTGGTAAGGTTGATAATGCCGATGGTTTCATCCCGGTGTTTGGCGCGTTCTTCGTAGGCCACATGTTGCGACATGCCCGATTCTACATACCCATTGTTCAAGATCTCAAAATAAGACGTGAGTTCATTTCTGTTTTTGAGGTTTTTGAGGGTAACCCCATTCAAACTGGTATCTATATCATAGGTAGAAAACAACTTGGCCCGCTCGGAGGGTTGGTAATTTCGAGAGTTACGCTTGAGCCATTCTTTGAAGTCTTTCACCCCCATGGGTATTTTATCCTTGTCGGGTGAGTGGGGAATCAAAGAAAATAGTACGAAAGGTTTTTTGGCCCGGTCAATGGTATTGAATAGATTATAGGAGTTGATATTATAACCAAATTTGGGTGTTTCTTCGTCCAGCAAATTACGTTTGTATAGAAAACGGTCCAATGCATCGACTTGCTGACGAGTGTTCAGAAATAAATCTTTGACTTCTCGGTGAGATGCAGCCTTGATCAATGCATCTTTTCTTAGAAAATACTTATTGTCGACGACCACCATATGAGGTTTGGTAGTGCTTTCAGGAATGTACATCACCACTACCACTTGTTCATTTGCACTGTCAGGAATGGCAATAGAAGCAATATCATAGGGTAGCTTGAAATCTACTTGGAGCAAAAGCGTTTGGGCAATCCAATCCTCAATAGGAGTTTGGTTGATGTGAGGAGCAATTCCAGGAATGTTTGGTTGTTGAGCATCCACCCCAATGACGAGCCAACCGCCTTGGGTATTGGCAAAAGCACTGGTTTGTTGAGCAAGATACAGTTCAAAACCTGCGATATCTTCGAGATACGAAACCGTATCCATACCAGGCATTTGATATTCTAAATACTTGTTAGGAGATGTTTTTCTTTCTTGAACCAGTTGGTAAACATCTTCAAAAGTGATTTCTGAGATATGTTTTTTAAACATTATACGCTGGAATTTGAGCGTTTGTGATCCTACTAAATGAGAGTACGACTTACCTTAATTAATTACTCGTACAATTTATGAAAAAAAAATTGATCCACCTATATATCCTGGCAAGAGTGCGTAAAATACAACAATGACCAATACTCAAAAACAAAGCAAGCATTCAATCACAATTGAATGCTTGCCAAGTATATAATGCCCAAAGATGAGGACCTTAAAACTTATCACCAGGATAATAAGCGGTATCACCCAGTTGCTCTTCAATTCTTAGCAATTGGTTGTATTTGGCCATACGATCAGAGCGAGAAGCAGAACCTGTTTTGATTTGCCCAGTGTTCATGGCTACCGCCAAATCGGCAATGGTCGTGTCTTCGGTTTCGCCTGAGCGGTGCGACATCACACTCTTGTAGCTGTTACGAGTGGCCAATTGAATGGCGTTGATGGTTTCGGTGAGGCTACCAATTTGGTTTACCTTGATCAAGATAGAGTTGGCCACGTTTTGGTCAATTCCTTTTTGCAAGCGTTCTACATTGGTTACAAACAAATCGTCACCTACCAATTGTACCTTGTCGCCCGTTTCTTTGGTCAACAATTCCCAACCAGCCCAGTCGTCTTCGTGCATTCCATCCTCGATAGAGCGAATCGGATACTTGTTTACCCAATCTTTCCAGTAAGCTACCATTTGCTCTGAGGTGAGCTTGTCACCAGTAGAAGACAAATGATACAAACCAGTTTCTTCATCATAAAACTCCGAACTAGCCGCATCCATGGCAATGTACATATCTTCACCAGGACGATAACCTGCTTTCTCGATGGCTTCCAACACTACTTTGATGGCTTCTTCATTAGAAGGGATGTTAGGAGCAAAACCTCCTTCGTCTCCCACATTGGTAGCCAATCCTTTGCCTTTCAATACCTTTTTTAAGTGGTGAAATACCTCGGTACCCATTTGCAACGCTCTTGAAAAGGTAGGAGCATTGGTAGGCATAATCATAAATTCTTGGAAATCAATGGCGTTGTCGGCGTGTGAACCTCCGTTCAAGATGTTCATCATAGGTACTGGTAAGGTCACCGCATTTACTCCTCCAATATATTTGTAGAGGGGTTGTTCCAGGGTGTTGGCAGCGGCTTTGGCTACCGCCAGTGATACTCCCAAAATGGCATTGGCGCCCAACTGCCCCTTGTTGTGGGTGTCGTCCAATTCAAGCATAATTTTGTCGATCAACGGCTGATCGAACACCGATACCCCCATAAGCTCACGGGCAATCGTTTCATTCACGTTGTGTACTGCTTTCTGTACTCCCTTACCTAAAAAATAATTAGGGTTTCCGTCACGTAGCTCTACTGCTTCGTGCTTTCCGGTAGAGGCACCAGAAGGAACCGCAGCGCGTCCCAAAATACCTTCTTCGGTGTATACATCTACTTCTACAGTTGGGTTTCCTCGGGAATCCAGAATTTGTCGGGCGTGAATAGCATCTATTACACTCATTATATTTTTAGTTTAAGCCTTACCAGTGTTTTGGAAGGGCAATTGTTGGAAATACAGATTTTGAAGCCGCAAATTTAAACGTTTTTTTGAGTTTGGAAATAAAAGCAAGAGATAAGAGCAGGGTTTGTGCAAAATAGTAGAAGTAATTAATAGTATAATGAGGTTTTTGTTTGTTGGAGATGTGATTTATTTCAATATAGAGTGTAGTTTGTTTGCCACCAGCAGTGTAAAGTTTGCTTAAGGCACCAAGTTAAATATCTGAATATGGTCGGATGACTATCAAAGAGAAGCATTTTAGAGGAGTACTGGACAACATCTGAGGAGGTATTTCAGTAAAATATCTTTGACACTATGAAAGATCAAAATAAATACCTGTTAGAAAACACCCCGGAGGCGAAAGCCCAAGTAGACAAAATTGCTCAATTGTTGAAGGTAGCAAATCAACCCAACATTGTACTGGCCCTACAACTGATGGAAGTTGGA
>CALDJV010000424.1 GCA_937899305.1 uncultured Cytophagaceae bacterium | reverse complement strand
GACTGTGCCAAAGTTCTGAAATGGGAAAGTAATTATTTTCTTATCCCTAAGTAGTTCTCCAATTACGTTAAAAAAATACTTACGGCAAATATTGGTTTTTGCCCGATTGAGAAATTTAACTGAAGAAACCGAAAAACAATTGAATACCATGGCATTTACTTACGGCATAGAACAAGACGCACTTTATCAACGAGGCCAAGCCAAAGAAAAAGAATTCACGACAATTAATTTATTGAAATTGGACAAACTTACTCGCGCTGAAATTGCTCAAATCACGGGTTTGTCTTTGGAACAAATAGAAGTGATCGCAAAAAAACAGCAATCCTGAATCAACGAAAAAAAGCTTGTATTACCCTTTTGAGCTTATCAATTCATCACTACTTTTCTTTGTATTTCATTCAGGTTTTGACTGCTCTTCCTTAATATCTTCCTAATCAGGGAGTTAGAAAGAAGCCTGAAAATCTCATCTTTTTACCCTCAATTTATTGAAAAAAATAAAGTAAATTCGTGGCACTTTTTACCTTCAAGTTAGCTCAGGTTTTGCGTATTTTTAGATATTGCTTCATCCAGAACACCAATGCGTAACTGAGTTATCTATTTTTAACGAAGTCAATATGTTTATTGAACCTAATTTGAAAAATACCCCTCATAAAACCGGGTGGATTGAAGTAGTGTGTGGATCAATGTTTTCGGGTAAAACAGAGGAGTTGATTCGTAGAGTAAAGCGCGCCAAAATTGCCAAACAAGAAGTAGTCATTTTTAAACCTTCCATAGACAAGCGCTTCCACGCCCGCCACGTAGTCTCTCACAATGCCAATGCGATTATGTCGAATCCGGTATCTTCTGCGGCAGATATCTTACCTCAGGTAAACAACTGTGACGTAGTAGGAATTGATGAAGCCCAATTTTTTGATGAAGGCATTGTAGACGTAAGCATTGAACTGGCCAATCGAGGTATTCGGGTAATTGCAGCTGGATTGGATATGGATTTTAGAGGGAAACCATTTGGCCCTATGCCGTATTTGATGGCAGTAGCCGAGTATGTAACCAAGGTACACGCCATTTGTGTGACTTGTGGTGATGTGGCTCATTACTCGCATCGTTTGGTTGCATCAGACGAAAAGGTAGTGTTGGGTGAAAAAGACATCTACGAACCTTTGTGTCGCAAATGCTATCAGGAAGCAGAAAACAACGTTGTACCCATCAATGGAAGCCAATCGGTAAATGGGCAACAGGCCCAACAAAGTTAATATGGATTGACTGCATTGTTTTAGGACCAAATAGCCGGAGGATCACTGTTGTATCTCATAAAACAAGGTAGCCACTCAAAACCTTTGAAAATCAAACGATTTTCAAAGGTTTTTTTATGTCTTTAATTTTGTATTTTTGAGTATGGAACCAGCCGAACCAATCAAAACACATTATTCTTACGAAGAGTACCTTGCCCTAGAGCAACAAGATGGAGTGCGATATGAATATTATCGAGGAGAAGTGTTTGCCATGGCAGGAGGTACTAAACGGCACAATCGGATCTCAAAAAATATGGTAGCTGCACTGGATTCATTACTAAGCAATGATTGTGAATCGTTTATTGGAGATGTCAAAGTAGAAATTTTTCCTGAGGGGTATTATGTCTATCCAGATATAGCAGTCACTTGTGATCCGCAAGATTTAGAAGATGATCAGAAAGATTTTATACAGCATCCTCGCCTTATCATAGAGGTATTATCCAAATCTACCCAACACTATGACCTAGACAATAAAAAAGATGCTTACCTGCGTTTGCCTTCTTTGGAATATTACGTGTTGGTATCGCAAGAGCAATGCTTGATTAGGCTATATGAACGCCAAAAAGATTTTTGGGCTTATAAGTCTTATGATTCACCCGATCAATCGATTGCTTTTCCCAAGCTTAATCTTACTTTAAAAGTAAGCGATATTTACAAAAGGGTAGACTTTGGGACATCAGACCCTCCTCAAGTCAGATAAAATGTCTACTTCCTTACAAATCATGCGATAAACTTTGTCCATATTGATGAGTACTCAAATCATTCTACAAAACCATACCTTTGTATAGTCATTGTAAAACCGCCAATTTATGAACAAATTTTTGCTGTTATCTGGCATTTGCTTCCTGTTGGGTTGGAGTAGTTATGGGCAATCTACTGCTCAAACCAGCCCCAAATACAAAAATAAAGGAGTATACCCAGCACCCGAAATCAATACCCCTTATGGGTGGCTCAATACCGACAAAGCCTGGACCATGGCCGATTTTAAAGGCAAGGTGGTATTGTTAGATTTTTGGACTTTTGGTTGTATCAATTGTCAGCATATCATCCCCGATTTGCGTAAACTAGAAAAAGAATTTGCTCAAGAACTGGTTGTCATTGGGGTACACTCGGCTAAATTTTTCTCCGAACGCGCCAATAAAAACATTCGCAAGGCCATTCTCAAATTTGGGATTGAACACCCGATAGTAAACGATGCCAAGTTTAAAGTATGGCAAAGC
>CALDJV010000423.1 GCA_937899305.1 uncultured Cytophagaceae bacterium | reverse complement strand
AATAAAGCGTATGCATCGCGGCTCGGGCCGCCACAGGCGACTAGAATACAGGATGTAATACCCACCAAGAGTAAGGCAAAATAAGGAACAGAAAAAGGATGGCAACAGCGCTTCATGGTCAATGTGGTTCGATGGTGTTTTCAGGTGAAAAGTCAGGTATTTTGGCTTGTATCAATTTCTTTAAAACTATATTCGAAGCCAAATGTTTGAAGGAATCAATTTATCATTTTTAGGCTGATTTTGCAACCCTTCTCGCCTCGATTGATCACGATGATTTTGTTAAAAATAAGGCCAACGTCAATACCCTTTGTTTCGCCTTTTCACCAAAAAAACCATCCCAAAATATTTGGGATGGTTCACCATCAATTTCGTACAATATAATGATATTATTTGTTAAGCGTCCACCCGTCTTTTTTCTTTGTTCGGTTTTTATATCTCAGTTTAAACGTTTTATCTTTTCTGATTTCCTCTGACTTATCATACGCCTGAAATTCCTTACTATCCACACTGGTCACAACCCAAATTTTGCCTCCAGAAATAATTTCAACTCCCTCTTTGATATCACTATAATCTTCAAACTTGTTCAACAGCTTCTGCCTTTTGTCACTTATCGTCTCTTTGGGCTGCGCCAAAGTACTCATACTATCACTACTCTTGATGGCATCATGCTGACTATCGTCGTCATAAAACGAACCTTGGTTGCTTAAATTCCCCGTAGATGAAATACGACCTAAGCTACCTACCCTGTTGAGTACATTATTAGAACTGTTCCGTTTCAGGTGGCTAAACGGATCATTCTTCTCCTTTTCGTCTTCTTTGGCCTTCTCAACGTTGTGTATTCCAGGCAAAAGGTTGTCTTGTATCCCCAAGGTAATGTCTTGTAAGTGCTCGTGGGGGGCAAATAATACGTGCTCATCTTCCAAAGTACAGCAAGCATTCCACGCCGCCTGAACCTTCTCGGGAGTATATACTCCTCGCTTCGCATCGGTATAAGCATCTTCTATGACTGCCAGAAAAGCGATCTTATTGGCTACTGGTGCCTGACCCATCTTTTCTTTGTTGTCTTTTGCATTGCCATGGCCATACAACAAACGATCGATACGTTCGGAATAAAAATGCCCTTTGTTGGCAGCGGCAAGCAGTTTATTTTCCTTTCCATATGGATTAAATGGACTATCGGCCAGCAAAAGTTTGGCCATATCGCCGGTACCTGAAACAAATGGACTATGGGTCATGTTATCATCACTATTACCGACATCGTGCCCATTTATCATGTGGTTACGTGCTTCATCGGGGTCCATTACACAATTTTTATCCCCTTTGAGAGAATGCCAGGAATTCAGCCCCGGAAATTCAGTCCCATTCTTTGCGTCTTCTACGTAAAAGCGTGCTATAATTCTGATTCCATCACTGCCAAAAAACTCTTGAGCAATTTTCTGGATATGGGTCAACCTATCCATTTCCTTTTGATAGGCTTCAGGTACATTTTGGTATCTCATCCTTGGATTGCGTTTTTGCTCTGCTTTAGTATACTCGGGAATCTTGCCATTATCATAATCTTGTTGTACTTGGTCTAACACAAAACCAAACTTCATTCGGTGATCATCCATGTCCCCTCCTGGCTTCAAGCGGGATTTCTGAACATCTTTGCCGCTGGTAGGCTTGTATCCCTGGCTGATACTAGGATCATAAGATTTTGGCATTTGGTACTTGTCTACCATATCTTGATTGTCCTTGGCCATTGGATTGTCATTCACCTGTTTTTTTGCTTTTCCTTTCTTTCCCAAACCACTCATTCGCCAAAGGGCCGGAGTAGAAATATCGATTCCCTGGTTCTTGAAATCGTTCTGGTGGGCCTCTTGAATCTTGCGTAATTCAGCCATGTTGTGCATAATCAAAAAACGCATGGCCAACTCCGCCACAAACTGCATTCCTTGCTGAGGGTTTGTAATCATTTCTTCGGTATCATACATTGTTCCATCTCCCGAATCTTGTACCTGTACCCGTTGCAGAGGAGCGGTGTTACCCGAGTTACCACTTGCTTTCATTTGCACACTCCCTCCTTCGCCTTGCTGGGTTGGCAACGATTCGTTCATGATCTTGTCCGCTGCCACTTCGTCGGTGGTATTGACGGCTTGCCCGTTTACCACACTATCTGCTTTAGGGGGTGTGCCTCGTTTAGTGTTAACAATGTGGTGGCCTACTTCGTGCTTGATGTTATCGGTCGTATCTTTACCAGGGGCAAAATCTATCTTGTTGCCTTGGATAGTAGCCTCGGCATTGACACTTTTAGGAAATGCCGAGTTGTGGTTGAACTGTAGATTAGAAGTATCTACGTTGTGCTTTTCGCCTAAAGACTTGGCAATCTCGGTCGATTTTTCTTGGCCTGACAAGCTGTTCAACTGGGTACTTTTCTTTTTGTTTCTTTGAACTGGCTTGTGTTTGGCCTGAATAGGTTTGTGTTTGGCTTGAATTGGCTTGTGCTTGGCCTGAATAGGTTTGTGTTTGGCTTGAATGGGTCTTTGCTTGGCCTGAATAGAAGGTTTCCCATCCGCACTGGTTTTTTGTAGTTTGGTTTGTACTGATTGTTTTTTCTGAACTGGATCTTGCCCCGCTTGATGAGCGTTGTTGTCCGTTTCATTCCCTTTTAGATTGTTAATATGCATAATTTTTGGATTGTTTTATATGCGTTTAAAACCCTAATTGTCTGGCTCAATGACCAGGTTAATTTTGATAGTTGTATCAGAAAAAGGGAACAACCGAAAAAATGTCACGAAGAAAAACACAATTAATTATCGGAAGCTAACACATTGCTAACATTTGGCATATTGCTCAAAAACCAAATAAAGTTTGTTTTCATAGGGTTTTGCTCAGGAATAAAAGAAGATATTTATGCCAAAAAAAGCCACCCTAATGTTCTTAGGATGGCTTTTTTGTAAAATGCTTCAATGAGTAACTGACCTTTCGCAGGTCAAAAACTTGTTTATTTTTAATAAATACCAGTTACAAAGTTCAGGTGAAAATATGAACAACTAGAGTTCATTAAGCCTTTCATTTTTTTCTACAGCAGGACAATATCCAGTGGATATTGGGCCAGTCAAGAGGGACGGAACGAAACAAAAAATGCCGCGGCTCTAGTCTGTCTAGCTGACGCATTCACAACTGTATTTCTTGTGAGATCTCCAAAGAAAATCACTGCGAAAGGTCAGTGAGTAAGTAATTATCTAGTTAGGCTTTTCAAAACCGTACACTAATTTTTATTCATTAATATTTGTTCTTGAGTATTTTTTATCAAGTGTAAAAAGTACTTGAATGACCACTTTTTCCCTTTCCGCCTTATTTTGTTGGCGTTAAGAAATTTGCGCAATGAAGCCGTAAAAACTGATCACTGAACGAGGAACGAGTGAATGTTTGAGCAGTTTCGGCGGAATGAAGTAAATTTTAGCAACAACAAAATACAGCGGCGGCTTTTTTTGCTTCGTTTTTTTAGCTGAAGAAAAAAATGAAGGGCTGTTGAGGTACACAAAACGGGGTTTTAGACCATAATCTAACAGATCAGTGATTACTTTTTCTAATGTCAAAACCACAAAAAAGTCAAGGTTTAATCAATATTAAAAAGTGTACGGTTTTGAAGTTAGGCTTAAACATGCTTCGTCACCAACAACGGAGAAATGAGATTTTTTTTTGATGCTGCGTACGCGTCTGTATCCTTATTTATTGATTCATTTCAGCTACTTTTTGCAAAATACCAGGTAAAAGGTTGGCGTCTTTCTCGAGGGCATTGCCTACCACAATTACATCGGCCCCTGCTTTCAAGGCTTGAGCAGCTTTTTTAACGGTGTTGATTCCTCCACCTACAATCACGGGTGTATCTACCGACTTGCGAATCATCGAGATCATTTTAGAATTAATGGGGTTTTCGGCCCCACTTCCAGCATCAGCATAGATCAGCCGCAAACCCAGCATTTCGCCTGCCATGGCCGTACAAGCCGCTACTTCAGGTTTATCGGCCGGAATGGGTGTTGTGTTACTGATATAAGAAACCGTGGTTTGGCGTCCACTCTCTACCAGCATGTAACCAGTAGACAATACCTCCAGGTTACTACGTTTTAGAATGGGCGCGGCTACGATTTGTTGTCCAATCAAAAAATCAGGATTACGCCCCGAAATCAAGGATAAAAATAAAATGGCATCGGCCGAGGTATCAATGTGCATGTTGCTCCCCGGAAAAATAATAATGGGTTGGGTGGTGTTTGCTTTCAACCATTGCACCGTTTGGTTAAAATTGCTGCCCGTAATCAAGCTACCTCCAACAAAAATAAAATCTACCTGGGCAAAATTGGGCATTTGTAAAAATTGAGCGCCAATTGCCTCATCAAATTTATCGGGGTCTATCAATAGGGCAAATGACTTAATCCCTTCCTGCTTCCTCTTGATTAGAGTCTGAAGTACGTTCTTCGGCATCTTGTTTTTTATTGATTCTCGACTGTACATATTTCCAAACCAGTTCTTTGGCTTTTTCGGCGGCATAAGCAAAAATTTGCCCTTTGGCCCAGCCAACAATCATAGCTCCCCAACCTTGCGGTTCCTGAATGGGGGCTGGTTGTTCGGGAGAAGGATTCAATGGTGGAGCTGGCTCGGGAGTAGGTGCTGGCTTTTTTTTCTCTTTGGTGAGTGCTTTGACCACTTGAAAGGTAACAAAAGCAGCCCCAGCTACCAACAATATTTTGTGGGTATCTTTCTTCATTTTTTTTAGATCACCGGCCACATTCTCCTTTTGCCAAGCCGCTTTTTCTCTGAGATCAGCCCTTTTCTGGGACATTTCACCTCGGGGGTTTGTCACCATATGTGATGAATGATTGTTTTTTTGATGTACAGTGAAATGATTGTTTTTTTTCATTATCCTAGATTAAGTATTCTAATTTTTAGTGTTTCCAGGGGGGAGTTTTTTATTGGCCTGTTGGTGTGTACCTTTCTTCTCGATTTGAGCAATCATTTGATACATCGTCTGCTCAAGCTTACGCCTTACTCTTTTCTTGTTGATCCATAACCACAGCAAAACCAACATGTGCAAACCTGCAACGAGCATGAAGCCAATGTAGCTGCCACCCATTTTTGCATTGAGATAATAAGCTAGAGTGAGATTTAGAAATACCCAAACGATGCCTACAAATACAAAAATCAGCAAAAACTCAAATAAAATCACTACCGCTTTGATGATTTGCTCCTGGGTATCCAGTTTTATCAGCTCTACCCTGGTATCTATGTAATCAGAAATGTTACTGGTTAGCTTGTTTATATTAAATAATCCCAAAATTGGTCAATGTCTATAAATTATAACTGAATAATTTTTTTCAAAAGTACAAAATAATCAACTATAGGTACACACCTTCCCAACGAAAATTAATTCTTCCTTGATAGTCAATACTTTACACAAAGTATTTGTTTATCCGCCTACCTTGAATAGTACCTACTTTAGTAAAGCTAACTCCTACTTTAACATACCTCATTACCAAACCATTTGTTTTTTTTATCGTATTTCTTTAAATACATAAAAATCTTATGCATTATTGTTAAATGCATTTAACTAATAAGTAATATCAAGAACGATGAAAATAACCATTTGGAAAAAAAGATTTCAAAAAGAGAAATCTCCTAAAAGCAAATTGAGAGAGTGGATCG
>CALDJV010000422.1 GCA_937899305.1 uncultured Cytophagaceae bacterium | reverse complement strand
TGATGTAAATGAATATACCCTTGATATGCCGCATTGAAATAAGAAGTTTGACTCGAGTCAGCCGCTTCTTTGATCTTTGATAATTTGCGAAAACTGAGGGGCAAGCGAATGGCCAGGTCCTGAGACACGGCTTCCAGACCAATAAATGAATGCTTTGTCATGATGGAATGTATTTTAGGCTTTTTCGGAGGGTTGACCGATTAGAGCAGCAGCTACTTTTTTCTCTAGATAATAGTTACAAGGTTCGCTCACCATTCCAAATTGCCCCACTGGGTTGATCTCTAAGAAAACAAAATTTCCAGATTGATCTACAATGAAATCTACCGAACAACTATCATAACCAAAGTAATCAATCAGTTTTTGTAACTTTTTGGCTACTGTTGAGGGTAACTGAAAGGGCACCACCCGATTGGGTACCTCATTATTATAGTTGCGAAAATCTACTGAGGTTTGGGTATCTAGTTGAGAAAAGATGGCGGTGGAGTAAAATTTATTTTCCAGGTAAAAAATACGTAACTCATAGCGTTTTTTAATTTGAGCTTGCCACAAGGTAGGAAAAAAGGTAGACGCAAGGCCTTCTATATCTTCGGGTGTTACTTGGCAAGTACCCGTTGCGTGTTCGCTTATGGCAATGGCGGTATTGATCCCCTTGGTAATGACCGCTCCCTGATGTTGGGCAAAAAATCGTTGTACTGCTTCTTTTTCAGTGGTTACCAAGGTATCTGGAACAGCAAAACCGTGTTTTTTAGCCTGATAAAGCATCTCTAGCTTGTTGCAGTACTTGGCCTTGGCAAAAGAATCGACGGGGTTTGCCACCAAGGTCGGATCTTCTAATATTTGATGGATGTGGTTTCGCAATGAAACCATTTCTTGCTTTAAAATTCCGAGCACATCTTCGTTCAAAGTAGGCGTTTCCCCCAATTGATCATTGATTTGCAATCCCCTTTTACGCACCCAACAAGCGTCTATTTCGTCTAATGCAATGCGTTTTCCATTGACCACAAACGAAAGCGTCAACCCTTCATCAGTCATTTGATAACGCAGCCCTTGTACCGCGTCTTCTCCATTGACCCGAGTAAATGGTTTGCGAGCCATCATTAAAAAATCAATGACCTCTGAGGTGGTCACTTCTTCTTGGTGAGAAAAAATAAGGACTTGTTTCATAGAATGAGCAAAATGAAATGATGTAACCGTAGCCCAATGTTGTTTAGTCAAGCAAAATAATATCGATTAAAGAACACTGATTAACGATTGAAGAAGGAGGCTGACGTCCTAAAATAGAGCCAGTGTAGATTTTTCCTTCATTATTCAACATTCATTGATCGATATTCGAAATTCATTTTTGTCATGATAGTTCTTAACTTAATGACATCGAACGGTAGCCATTCCCCTTTTTGCTACCCCAACCAATCAGCATGACAGGCCTCAATAGCAAACAGGGTTAAATTTCTAATGACAGCCTAGAGCATATGGTCTCCAGGCTGTTATACATTGAAATGCTGTCAAAAGACTACATAGGATCATTTGGACAGTGTCCACCTGGGCTTGATCTCATTCCTGCCTTTACTTTGGTAGACTGCAAATTCTGGATTGCTACATTTTCAAACTTGCCACTTTTGATAGACTCGAACTTTTTGATCTGTTTTTTCATTTAAATCGACATTTAAATTTTATAATAATTATTAAGCTATTGTTTGTTTGAAGCTACTTGACAAGTATTTTTCAAACGATTCAAAAGTAGTATGTTAGGGGTAACAGGCCTAAAATGTGGACTATACAAACAGACAACATACGGTATACAAATGCTATACAAGGTACACTTCAAATACACAAAAAAACAGGCAAAGTACTGTCTATCAATAAATTACATTTCAAATAAAAAAACCAAAGCTTTACAAACAATTATCCCAATATTGCCATAAAATAGATGGAAATTTTAGGATATAAAAGAAGATTGTTGCAAACACACTATAGCAATATCGTCTTGGGGGGTACCTTCATGACTTTTGAGCCATCGACTGAGTAGCTGATCCAAGGCATGAGGTTTCGCGGAAGGCAATGGGGCAGTCAATAATCTTTGGGCCCACGTTTGTATATTTTCGGGAGGAGAAACAAAATCGATGGCCAGCAATCCATCGGTAGCCAACACCAAGCGATTGACTTGTGAGAAAACACTTGGCGGGGGCTGAGTACGCCACCATTCTTCGGTTGAGCAATGCAGATGGTATCCCAAATAATCGGGTTGATTGTCTTGATTGAAGACTTGTAAATGATCGTTGACCAACAATACTCCATCTCCAATGGCCATCACCCAACTTTGCTGGAGTGTTTGGTCGGTTATTGCCAACAATAATGTAGTCAAGGTTTCTTCTTGACTCAAAAAAAGTGCATTTCGGGCTTGTTTCAACTCGTCGAAAAGTTGCTTGATGAGCAGTTCTCCTAACTGTGACAATGACAGTGGAGCATTAAAAACCGGCAAATACACAATTTGGGTACAGACCCTACGCAATAGCTTGGCTACCAAAGTCGAGGCAAAAAAAGACGTTTCGCCCATACTACTCCCATCCATCACCGCCATCACCTGAAATCGATCGCCTAGTTGGTGAGTAAATAAAAAGTCTTCGCAAAAAAGTGGGTGAGTATAGCCACGACGTAGGGCCGTAAAGGTTTGATATGCCATATCTTTCCAACGCCGTTGGCAAATGATCTATTATGGTTTTACTGCTTTTTCAAGAGGGGCAAAAATATCTTTATTATCTGTGATCTCCAGTAAGTCTTTACCCGCTTTGACATCGGTTAGTTTGATATCAATCAATCCATCGTGAAAAGTAGAGACTTTAGCACCAGTAGACAAGGTTTTCCAATTCTCCCACGAAAATTTTACTCCTCCTAATGGAATAATGGATACCCAAAGTTTCCAATCAGTAGGCAAGTTGTTTTGGTCTAACAGCCACAAGTAAGCATCGCCCGGCGTGGCTCCTCCCGAATTATAAGACACCAACAAACCTTGCTTGTTATTGCCTAAGTCTACCAAACTACGGGTGGTGCCTGGATCAAACGCTTTGGCAATGGGATTGAGCCAGAAAGCATCATTGACCCATATTTTCCAGGCCTTGATCACCAGCTTTTGCCCTGCTTCGCCCGAAATCAACTGACCACCTTGTTTTACAATGCCTTTTCGCTGATTGATGTTTACCCAAGCCTCATAATTACTCCACTTTACCCAGGCATAGTGTCGTTTTTTATCCCACAAAGTGGTGCGACTCTTTCCTAAACCCGAAAAAGTAAATTTGATGGCCCCAGTATTTTTCCAAGCCTCTAGATTGACCGCATGTTGCATTTTGGTAGCTACCTCATCGGCGGCTTTGCCACTGATCCCTTTCGGGCGAGATTCATTGACAATAAAAAAGGCCACTACCCCCACTACCAACAATATTAGAATAAAAATGACAATTCGTTTTAACCATTTCATAGCTTAAGCTTTTTTATTGATGATGTACTGTTACTTGGCTCCACTAAGCCGATCACGCAAAAACTCTATACCGTGAATCAAGCCCGACAATGCCCCTACATAAAAAGGCCACACAATCCCCCATTTCAAGGGGATCACCTCAAGAAACAAGCACATCGCAAAAAACAAGGTCCCCCATACCGACGCCATGCAATATACGCATCCCAAAATAGGTGCAAATATTTTATAAGGAAGTTTGGCTTCCAAATAGGTTTTTACCGAATACAAGATTCGTTTAGGCTGTGCGGCGGCCTCATAAATACCCACAATACATAAAGCATTGATTACCAGTAATATTAATAGATTTAATAACATATCAAGGGAATCTTTTGGAACACAAAGTTACGAAAAGCAATCGACAAATCAGGCCGCATCAAAAGTAATGATGAATTCATTGAGGTTTCGATCAGACTCCAATCCCATTTTTTGCCGCAAACGATACCGCTTCACCTTGAGGCTTTCTTGGGCAATCCCCAGCAAATCGGCGATCTCCCGAGTACTCAAATTAAGCTTGAGTAAAGCACATAAATGCAAGTCGTTGGGAGTAAGTCCCGGAAACTGGCTCTTGAGGTTGGTATAAAATTCGGGGTGTAATTGCTCAAATATTTTTTGGAACCCTTCCCAGTCTTTATCCAAATTGATTCCATAATCAATCAGGTTGGCTAAACGAGAGAATTGCTTGGCGGCTTTTTTATGGTCTTTTTCTTTCCGTACATCGCCTACCATGCCCTTCAATTCGTTCAGAATTTGGTTTTTTTGTAACATGTGCAAAGTCTGCGAGGCCAATTGTTGATTTTTGAGGTTCAACTCACTACGTGTCTTTTCTTTTTCGGCATCTACCCGGGCATTGGTCTCATCCATAATGCGGTCGTTGGCCTCCAGTAGTTGGTGATTGAGTTTGACAAGTATCCGATTGCTTTTTTGCTTGCTAAAATAAAACAAGAACAATATTACCACTAAAATGAGGGTCAGACTTAGTCCTACCAAGGTAGCTCTTTGGGTAATTTTACGCTGTTTAGTTTCTTCGGCAAACACTTGTCTTTCTTTCTGTTGGGCCACCTGTAAGGAATCTTTCTCTTTGTTGAAATCAAATTCCGCCTCAAGATAAGCCATATTGATCGTATTTTTGGTGTTAATCAAGCTGTCAGAAAGTTGATGAAATTTTTTGAGATAACTCAAAGCCTGGTTGGTTTCACCTAGTGCTTCGTAACAATTGCTCAATCCCTCCAAGGCATCTTTGTAATTGAGTGGGTAGCCAATTTTACTGCAAATATCGGCGGCCTGTTGATAACTTTCGAGCGCGTTTTGGTACTCTTTTTTCAGTAGGCATACTTTGCCCAAGGTGTTGTAACTTTGCGCCAAATGCTCCTGTTCTTTCACTACTTGCCGTTCTTTGAGTCCTTTTTTGGCCCATTCTTCAGCCTTGTCTAGTTGCTTGTTTTTATAACGAATGATGGCCATTCCATTGTAAGCCCATCCCAAGAGATCACGCATTTTCAACTTGGTAGCTATCTTGATGCATTTTTCGTAATTCTCTTCAGCTTTTTTCAATTGATCGGTACGCTCATAAATCAAGGCAATGTTATTATAAGCCGTAGGCAGGGCATATTCATCTTTATTTTTCAGACTTAGTTCAAGATAACGCTCATAATAACCCAACGCTTTCTTATAGCTTTTTTGCTCATAAAACAATACCCCAATGTTGTTGAGTGTACTCCCTAATTGTTTGTTCTTGGTTTGATCTAAGATTTTGAGTGCTTTGAAATAACTTTGCAGCGATTTTTTGTAATCTCCCATTGATTCATACAAAATACCCATGTCGTTGTAAGAACCAGAAATTCCGCTACTATCCTTGAGGCTGATTTGAACTTTTAATGCCGCCGAATGGTACTTGAGTGCTTCTTTAAAATCGCTCAGTTTGTGATAAGCAAAACCCAACCTGCCATAGATGAACGCAGTTGATTTGGGCTTTTTGACCTCCTTGCTCAGCTTTAAATATTGCTTGTAATAATAAACTACCTTTTTATAATCATTCAGGTATTCATAGTAGTATCCCCAAT
>CALDJV010000421.1 GCA_937899305.1 uncultured Cytophagaceae bacterium | reverse complement strand
TACTTTACCAAACTCCCCCTTGAACTCACCGCCAAAATACCTCCTTACTTTTTGGTCAATGACCTGCTGGCCCTTCCGGTTTACCTTACCAACAATACCGCAGAGGTCATCGAAGGGGATTTACATCTGTCTGCTCCTAAAGCAATTCGTCTCGAGCAACGCTCGATCTCAGTATTGATTCCTCCTCATACTACGCAGACCATATACGTAAAGGGAGAAGTGCTCCACGTACCAAGGACTAAAAAAGAGGGGCAATTATTCATCAAATTTTCGCATCCGTTGTATCGTGAAAGTTACCGACAACCCATCAAAATATTGGGCAAAGGCTTTCCGGCTACCCAAGCTTATTCGGGCAATCAACCCAGTAATCTGTTTCGTTTTAAAATTCCCCCTTACACTAATGAGTCCTTGCGGGTAAAATTGGTTGCTTATCCAAACATTTTGAGTGATTTGATGGACAGTGTTGCGGCCATCCTCGAGCGGCCTTACGGCTGCTTTGAGCAAGCATCGGCCAGTACTTATCCCAATATATTGGCCCTGCAATTTTTAAAAACAACTGAAAACACCAATGCCACCATTCAACAAAAAGCCCTCGAGTATATCGATGAGGGATATAAAAAACTAACCGCTTTTGAAACCCGTCAAAAAGGCTTTGAGTGGTTTGGATCGACTCCTCCTCACGAAGGATTGACCGCTTTTGGCTTGCTTCAGTTTTTGGAAATGAAAAAAGTATACTCTCAGGTAGACGATGCACTGATTGACCGCACCAAAAAAATGTTGCTATCGCGCCGTGACAAGAAGGGTGGTTTTCATCAAGAACCAGGAAAATATGGATTTTCGGGCGCCTCAGAGCAAGTTACCAATGCTTATTTGGTATATGCCTTGGCAACCGCGGGGGTAAAAAATTTAGAAAAAGAGTACCAAAAGGCTTATGATGAAGCCTGCCAAAGTGAAGATGCTTATCGACTGGCTTTGGTGTCTTTAGCTGCTATGGCATTAGACCAACCCGCTGCAGCCCGTAAAGTGTTGGACAAGCTCCGGAACCAAGTACAGCACCACCAACTTGGGCAACTCAAAGTAGATCATAGCGTTGTGCGTTCTTACGGAGCATCGTTACAAATAGAAACCTGTGCCTTGATGGCACTGGCCGAAATGCAACAACCAGAAGTGGATTATAACCATTTGACCCCATTGATAGGCTACCTTGTTGCCAATAGAACTGGAGGTTATTTTGGCTCTACTCAAGGAACCATTTTGGCTTTACAAGCCCTCACTCAATATACTACATTACAAAACTCCCAATCACAGGATAATGATGGCCATTTATTGGTATATAAGAACGGGCATTGTATCGCACAGCAGCACTATTCATCACAAGTGCAAAAACTAGAAATCGATGGGCTGGAAAAAAACATCCATGAAGGTGAATACCATATCGAGGTGGCATTTGATCATCCATCCAAAGCCATTCCTTTCACCAT
The DNA here is from genome assembly GCA_937899305.1 of uncultured Cytophagaceae bacterium. GTDB lineage: Bacteria > Bacteroidota > Bacteroidia > Cytophagales > Microscillaceae > Microscilla. The sequence continues at coordinate 4,081 of CALDJV010000421.1, read as the reverse complement.
AGACATCGACTACCGTACCGAAACCCCTGACTCGAGTATGGCCTGTAAAATCGCCCTGAGCACCCAGTTGGCCGCCAACGAGGTAATCGTCAACCAAACCGTACGCCTGACGACTGTAGTCAAAAATAAAAAAGCCATGGGTCAGCCGTTTACCATTGCCTTGGTGGGCATTCCTTCCGGGTTGAGTGCGCAGCCCTGGCAACTGAAGGCTCTGCAAGAAGAAGGTAAAGTAGATTTTTATGAAATTCACGATAGTTACATTGCTTTTTATTTCAGGGAATTGGCCCCTCAGGCGGTCAAAACATTGCCCTTAGACCTCAAGGCAGAGATTCCAGGGACCTACAAAGCCCAAGCAAGTATGGCTTATTTATATTATACCAGTGAGCACAAAGACTGGCAGGAAGGTACTCGCATTACCATATTACCCGATGAAGCATTGCCCTAAAACTTGGTAGTGGAGGGATTTGACTTACCTGGTTTTTCAAGCATTGAGGCAAATGCCTAGTATCAAAATATCGTCGATTTGGTCAACCATTTTGTGTATTGGCATACTGGTTAAGGAGCCCGATACTCCTCGCCAATCCCGATGTTTTTCGCGCAAAAATTCTTCTTGGTCAGTTGGGGGTAAATTTTTGCATTCGGTCAGGAGGGCTTGCAACCCTCTTTGTCCTACCTTTTTTCCTTTGAAATTCCACTGATCCGCAAAGCCATTGGTGGTCAGATACAAATAACTTCCTGGGGTGGGTACCAACTCATGGGTTTGAAAAGCCAATGTTTCAGAAGTGTTTAGTTGCAAGGCCATTTTGTTGGTATTGCCTTTTACCATTTTTATGGTTTGGTTTTCCCAATAATACGCCCTTTGTTGCTCGGCTACAAATTGTATTTTGGTATGAGGAATGTCTATCCACAAAAGCGATAATTTTAAAATCAGTGTAGATTCAAAGGAGGTACACCAAGACGCCAGGGTCTGATAGACCTGTTGTAGAAAATCACTGGGTGAAGTTATTTTGGCCTTAAGGAGTACTTCCTGAAGCACATTGTTGATAAAAATATGGGTGATGGCGCCTGCTATTTCAACCTGTGACGAATCACCCAGTAAAACCAATAACTGTTGCTGAGGTAACCCGTGTACAAATAAAAAATCTCCTCCAATCGAGTTTTTTGGCAAGTCGAGCAGAAAAACTTCCGGAATATATTGTTGCAATTGTTGCAGGGCCCGCGCAAACAATGCTTGTTGATGGTGATCTGAGGCTTGTAGGTGCAATTGCATTCGATTGTGGAGCCATTCTAGTTGTTCGTGGCAGGCAGCCAATGGATCACGGGCGCTGTTCATCTCCTCGTGTAGCAGATACACCTCTTCCTTGCACTCTTCGTAGTGTTTTGCATCCACAAAAAAATCTTTTTCGTGCAATTTCATCTCTACTATTTCGCGTTGGCGTTGCAAACGACGCTCTAGCCAAACAAGCAGGCCTATTAAAGGAGCCAAGATGATGATTACCCAGTACCATTCAATTTGTAACATATTACCTATCTACTTTACATTTGTTTCTATCAGCTCTACCGATAAATGACCAGGTTCTTTTGCTTCAGTTTTAATATTTCATTGGGCAGTGTGGTAATCTTGGTGTGATCAACCCGCAGAAAATTGAGTTTGGTAAGCTGGCCCATACTAATGGGAAGTTGAGCAAGGCGATTACAATAAGAGATTTCTATTCTTCGCAGTTCGGTAAGTTTGCCAATGGAGTTTGGCAGGCTGGTTAAGCCTTCGCAAAAAGTAAGCGATAATTTTCTCAGTTTTTTGAGTCCGTTCAGCTGAGCAGGTAGTTCGGTGAGCTTGGGACATTGGGTGAGGCGAAGTTCCTTAAGTTGGGTTAATCTTCCTATTTCGGCGGGCAATGCCTTAAGGTTGTATCCCCAAAAAGAGAAATATTCAAGTTGCTTTAACTTGCCAATTTCTTTGGGCAATTGTTTGGTATGAAAGCAATGCCAATTGAGCTTTTTTAAGGTTTTTATTTGAGCCAACGATTTGCACAGGGCCGTTAAACTGTCACAATAAGTGATGTCCAAGTCCTTTAGATGCATCAGTTTCGTAAGTACTGATGGCATTTTTGGGGCACTGCCTGTTACACTCAAATATGTGATTTGTTGCTCGAGATGGGGAGCTACCTTGATTAATTGACTAAGGTAGTTTGCTTGAATACCCAATGAAGACAATTGAGGCAAGTGTCGAATCACTTCAATTGGATTCTCGAGCTTGGCACAATTCACCACATTCAGCTTTTTTAACCCAGTAAGTTGAGTCAATTCCTGAGGGAGTTGAGGTAATTCTCCGCAATACATAAGCACTAGCGAACGAAGCTTGGCCAACCGCTTAATTTGCGGAGTAATGGTGGTCAACTTTTCACAAAAACCCAAATCCAGCAATTCCAAATTGCTTAAATTCCCTATAAAGTCCGGCAAAGCTTTGATTTTTATACAGTCATCTAATCTCAACTCTTTCAATTGGGTGAGCTTCCCAATGAATGCTGGTATCTTGGTCAAAGCTTGACAGCTCCCCAAGGTCAATTCTTCAAGGTGGGTGAGTTTTTTCATAGAAGAAGGAAGCTTCTTGAGCTTTTCGCAAAACTCTAAATCCAGCGTTTTTAGTTGCGTCAATTGCCCCATTGTTGCGGGTAATGCCCTCAGGTTTTCGCAAAAGTCTAGATACAATGCCTTTAAATGGCTGAGATTCCCAATGGAGGTAGGAAGTCGCTTTAATTGAGAACACCCAGCCAATGACAATCCTTTTAGGCTTTGAAGCCCCCCAATGGTTTTTGGAAGTTGGGGCAAGTTTACCTCATCTTCCAGATTCAGAAACGCTAATTTATTCAGTGTTCCCAATTCAGCGGGCAACGCTCGAAGCTGGGCACATCCCGATATTTCTAATATTTTTAGGTTTTGCAGCTGCCCAATCTCAGCGCTGAGCACTTTCAAAGCACTTTTTTCAAGTACCAACACTCGCAGTTGGGTCTGCTGAAATACTTTTTTTGGAAACCGGGCAAATTGCTGCTCGGTAAGATACAATGCTTCTACATCTTCATTCAGTTCTTCCAGCGACAAGGCAGCTCGATATACTTGCCCCATCGTATCTATTATAAAACGTTCTTGTTGTTCGTTTTCTACCCAACCTACTAAGGTGGCCACCTCCTCTATGGCATAAAATTTTTTCCACTTTCCTAATTTGGTGATTTCTTGTTGTTGCTGATTGATAAAGTAGGTATGAGAAGCATCACGCACCACTGACCAAGGATGATGATACAGTACCGTGGTATCGGTTTGCTGAGCCTGTAGAGGGAGTACATACCACACCAACAGTCCAATACCATACATCAGGCGGCATAAGTTTGATTTCATATTGATCTAGGTTTTGGTAAAAATAAGGCTTTATAGATGATCCTCTAAGGCTTGTTGGTAGTTTCTAATTTGAAAAATCAACAAAACAACGGGGAGATTGAAGAGGGGGAGTTCCAGCAAATGGTCACTATTTGGTCGGCTTGAGTTGTTTAAACCGCTCTCTTTTGATTGCGGCCCTGATTTAATTTGGCATTGCCTTGGTCGTCTTCCTTAGAAGAATGCAAGTGATTCCAATCTAATGCCTCATCGTCGTCTCCAGCCAAACCACAATCCACCGCTACTTGGGCCAAAGCACCAGGCTGCGACCAATCCAGCTCGTTGTCCTGAAACTGGTTCAGTTCTTCCGGTTTGTTCCAGTCAGGGGCCAGAGGTGGAGCAGGGACAATATATCTTCTTTTTTTCTTCTTCAACGCATCAATGAATAGATAAACAGGTGATTTTACCACTTTATACGTATCACAACCCAAAGGTTAGTGAATTAACGCAAAATAATGGGTTTCATTGGCAATTTCACTGCTCAATATTAGTAATTTGTGAAAAATAAAGTTTCGTTTTTCTTTAGTTAAGAGTTGGGAGTCAGGAGTTCGTAGTTTTTTTAGTCGATAGTCAATGGTCGATGGTCCATAGTTTTTCTTTAGTCCACAGTCGACGGTCCATAGTCCATAGTAGCGCAAGGCGGAACAATTAG